>DTPJ01000445.1 GCA_011334435.1 Candidatus Poribacteria bacterium
TCATCTTGTTTTATAATATTATCAGCCATCTGTTCCTCCTTTGTTTTGTTTATTATAATACTTATATAATACGGAGTATATTATAACAGATGGCTTTTTTGTTGCCTACTAAATTAATACAGTCTCAAGATTAAATGAGACTTGACATTATGTCAATTTATTTGATAATATTATGAAACGGGGATATTACTTCCAATTTGGGGTGTATTTTTTCATAGGGTACCTTCTTCTAATTTTATTTTTTACACCCCAAATTATCTTCAATAGATTGTAGAATATCAATAGATTGGAGCAGACTTGAAGCTAATAGTTGGACTCGGCAACCCTACGCCAAAATACGAGCAGACAAGACATAATGTCGGTTTTGATGTAATAGACATTCTTTGCCACGAGATCGGCGTCAAGCCTGATTTTAGAGAAGAGCATCATTCGCTAATATTAAATGGTCAATTAGAATCACAGGAGATAATTTTAGCAAAACCGCAGACATTTATGAATTCAAGCGGGACTGCGGTCAGTGCGATTGTATCAAATTATAATATACCATTAGAAGATATGATTGTGATTTATGATGATCTCAATCTTGAATTAGGGCTTATCCGTATCCGACGCGGTGGAAGTGCAGGCGGTCATAAAGGCGTAAAATCTATTATAGAATCTCTTGGCAGTGAGGCGTTTCCAAGAATAAGAATAGGTATTGGCCAACCACCGCAAGGCACAGAAGCAATAGATTTTGTTTTAAGCAGATTTTCGCCTGAGGAACGAGAAGTGATTGATGAAGCAGAAAAATTGGCAATTGAAGCGATTAAAGTTATAATCTTTGAAGGTATTGAAAACGCTATGAATAAATTTAATTCCCGTCAGAGAGATAAGGCATAACCAAAGGAATTAATTAATGAGGATCAAAAAATGCAATTAGGTATAGTAGGACTTCCGAATGTCGGCAAATCAACGCTTTTCAACGCATTAACTATGGGAAATGCGATGGTCGCTAACTATCCATTTTGCACTATTGATCAGAATGTCGGCGTTGTGACTGTGCCTGATGAACGTCTTTGGAAACTCAAAGATATTCTTAATCCGCCAAAAACTACTCCAGCATCGGTGGAATTTGTAGATATTGCAGGTTTGGTCAAAGGTGCTAGCCACGGCGAAGGGCTTGGAAATGAATTCCTCGGACATATACGTAATGTTGACGCTATACTCCATGTCGTCAGATGCTTTGACGATGAAAACGTCGCTCATGTTGCCGATAAAATTGATCCAGAATTTGATATAGATATAGTAAATACTGAATTACTTTTAGCCGATATTAAAGTTATAGAAAAAAGGTATGATAAGGCTAATAGATCAGCAAAGTCAGGTGATAAAAACATAATAGAAGAAGCACATTTCTTAGAAAAACTGCTTAACCTTCTTAAGTCAGGAATACCAGTCAGGAAAATGGAGTTTTCTGATCATGAAAAGGAATTTATAGATGAATATCAGCTTTTGACAAATAAAAAGATGATATATATTGCCAATGTTGGCGAGGATAGTATCTCTGATGATTCTAATGAATATCTAAAATCTGCCAAAAAAGTTGCCAAAGAACAAGGTATAGAGATAATACCGATAAGCTCTAAATTGGAGGCAGAATTAAATGAGCTTGATCCTGAGGAAAAAAAGGCTTTTTTATCTGAAATGGGATTACAAGGGTCAAGCCTTGAAAGAATTGTAAAGGCTTCTTATGACCTGCTTGATCTGATAACATTTTTCACTGCTAATGAGAATGAACTAAGGGCATGGTCAATAAAAAGAGGCACTCTCGCACCAAAAGCAGCGGGAAAAGTCCATTCTGATATGGAAAAGGGATTTATAAGGGCAGAGGTTGTTCATTACAACGATCTTATTTCTGCTGGCTCAATGAAAGATGCGAGAGATCATGGCTTTATTCATCTTGAAGGAAAAGATTATGCTGTAATTGATGGCGATATTATATATTTTCGTTTTCATGTATAATTTGCCAAAGTCAAGGAGGTTCTAATGGACGAGGTAGTAAAAAATGACTCGGAAAAGGATAAATTAGAAAATGAAATAGAAAAAGAGCAAAAGGCTAACGAAGAAGAGATGGCTCTTATGCAAAAAGAATTAGAAGAGGCTAGAATGCAGACAGAATCTGCCATAGATAAGATGCTAAGATTGGCAGCGGAGTTTGACAATTATAAAAAACGTAGTGCAAAAGAACATGAAAACATCAGAAAATATGCGTCTGAAAGTATAATAAAGGAACTGCTACCTATCGTTGATAATTTTGAAAGAGCTATACAATCTGCTAACGAGTCAAGGGATTTTGAGTCATTCCTTGAAGGCGTTAAACTTATACTGAACCAGATAATAAACCTTTTAGAAAAAGAGGGCGTCATACCAATAAAATCGGTTGGCGAACCATTTGATCCGAACTTCCATGAGGCAGTTATGCACGTAGATTCAGATGAGTATCCCGCAAATGTTGTTGCGGAAGAATATCAAAAGGGTTATATCCTTAAAGATAGGGTTATAAGACCAGCAATGGTTGCAGTCTCCAAAGGAAAATAAGAGGATACTATGTCAAAGATAATAGGAATAGATTTAGGGACGACAAACTCATGTGTGGCGATATTAGAAGGCGGAACGCCACAGGTAATCGCTAATCCAGAAGGAATGAGAACAACGCCATCAGTTGTCGCTTGGACGAAAGATGGTGAAGTCCTCGTCGGTCAGATAGCTAAAAGACAAGCTATAACAAATCCTGAAAACACGGTTTTTTCTATAAAACGATTTATGGGCAGAAAAATAAACGAAGTTGCTGACGAGATCAAAAATGTCCCTTATGCTGTCGTTCAAGGCGAAGCAGGCAACGTCGCTGTCAGAATTATGGGAAAAGATTATCTGCCCCAACAAATATCCGCTATGATACTTCAGAAAATGAAGGAAACCGCTGAAGCATATCTCGGCGAAAAAGTTACCCAAGCAGTTATAACCGTTCCCGCATACTTCAATGATAGCCAAAGACAAGCGACAAAGGACGCCGGAAAAATAGCGGGTCTTGAAGTTTTGAGGATAATAAATGAGCCAACCGCTGCATCGCTTGCCTATGGTTTAGGAAAGGGCAAAAAAGACGAAAAGATCGCTGTCTATGACTTAGGCGGTGGAACGTTTGATATATCCATACTTGAACTTGGCGAAGGCGTCTTTGAAGTCAAGGCAACAAATGGTGATACACATTTAGGCGGAGATGACTTTGATAAAAGAATTGTAGATTATCTTGCAGATGAGTTCAAAAGTGAACATGGGATCGATCTCCGTTTTGATAGAATGGCACTTCAAAGACTAAAAGAAGCGGCGGAGAAGGCGAAATGCGAGCTTTCAACCACATTACAAACAGAGATCAATCTTCCATTTATCACAGCGGATGCAAGCGGTCCTAAGCACATGAATATCAAGCTAACAAGGGCAAAGTTAGAACAGTTGGTAGATGACCTAATTCAACGGACAGTAGGACCTTGTAGGCAAGCATTGGCAGATGCAGGGCTAACTGCAAGCGATATTGATGAGGTTATTTTAGTCGGTGGACAGACGAGGATGCCGAAAGTTCAAGAATTAGTAAAGGAATTATTCGGCAAAGAACCTCACAAAGGCGTCAATCCAGATGAAGTTGTGGCGATCGGTGCTGCTATACAAGGCGGTATTCTTTCAGGTGACGAAGGCGTTAAAGATGTTTTGTTGCTTGATGTCACCCCGTTATCGCTTGGTATAGAGACACGAGGCGGAGTATTTACAAAGCTAATTGAACGCAATACAACGATCCCAACAAAGAAATCTCAAATATTTTCAACTGCGGTAGATAACCAATCCGCAGTCAGCATTCATGTCCTTCAAGGAGAACGGGAGATCGCCGCATTCAACAAAAGTCTCGGCAGATTTGAACTTGTTGGTATTCCTCCAGCACCGAGAGGTGCCCCTCGCATAGAAGTGACATTTGACATAGATGCAAACGGCATCCTTAATGTTTCTGCAAAAGACTTAGGCACAGGAAAAGAACAAAAAATAAGAGTAGAATCATCTGGAAAGCTAAGCGATGAAGAGATAAGCAAAATGATAAAAGATGCTGAATCACACGCGGAGGAAGACAGAAAAAAGCTTGAAGAGGCAAGAGCAAGAAATAACGCAGATTCAGCGATATATATTGCAGAAAAAAATATCAGAGAATATGAAGGCAAGATGGAAGGATCAGATAAAAAAGAGTTAGAAGACGCAATAGCAGATCTCAGAAGTGCATTATTAAGTGATGACGTTAAGGCAATAAAGTCTTTGACGGATAGTTTAATAGAGAAATCCCGTAAAATTACGGAGAAAATATATATTCAGACATCTGCTGAACAACAACCACAAGCAGAGCAACAAAACACTGAATCAGAATCAAAAGAGACAGAAGATTCCAAAAAGGACAATGGCTCTGGAACTTAAATTATCATTGAAAGAGGGAGAACTCTTTGAAAAAGTCTATTGATCAGAATATTACGTCTCAACAAATAATAGATAAGTTAAAAGCTCATAAAGAAACCTTGATGAAATATGGAGTTAAACGCATAGGTTTATTTGGTTCTCATGCTAGGGGAGATCAAAAGAACAATAGTGATATAGATTTTCTTGTAGAATTAGATAAACCTGTGTTTGAGAATTTTATGGATCTTGCTTTTTATCTTGAGAAATTATTTGGCAAAAAAGTAGAGCTTATAACTAATGGAAATATAAGCCCATATATACTCCCCTATGTTGAAAAAGAGATTATATGGTATGAAGCAAA
>DTPJ01000782.1 GCA_011334435.1 Candidatus Poribacteria bacterium
CAACAGAAAATTGCCAATTTTTGCATAGTCTATATGCACAAGGAATGATTCTCTTTTCAATCTTGATGGTATAGCAATGATGTTTTGTCCATATATGACATTTTTATGTTTGTTAGAAAACCAGTTATATGTGAGACTGATGAGTTTGCCCAGTCTACTTACCACAGTATCATCAACATTAATAGTGATTTTGAGTCTGGAAAGAGTGGTAGGCTTTTATTGATAACAGATTTAATGATTCTGAAAGCTATATGACAACCGACAAAGAGCAGGAGTTTCCTATACAGAAAGATACTCCATTTTTTGATGGCAGAATAGACCTTGTTTTTATCAATGCACAAGGTCTGTGCCAATTGATTAGGAGTAAATATATCAAAGATATGTCCAGAAGCCAGCGTCAACAAGACCTCAACAGCACTTTGAATAGAGAAAGCATTAGAAAAAAATATCTTGAAAAAGAGTGATGGATCTAGTAATCTTTTTAATCATATCTGTCTCCTTATTAGCATTTTCATTTAAAACACATATAAGAAGACACTATTTTCTGTTTATGGTCAATGGTTTATGTTATTTTTTATGTTCTTTTTAGAGTTCTCAGGTTTTATATTTGAAGCAAGGGATTGCAATCCCTTGTTAAAATTAATTAAATCTCTTATTGTGATTAAACTAAAACGAGGTGCAAATAGTGGATATAAAAGAACTTAGAGAAAAAATTGATTTAATAGATGAAAATATCCTGAAACTTCTCAATGAAAGGACTAAACTTGCATTGGAAATAGGAAAACTGAAAGCAGAAAGTGACAGTCCAACTTATGTCCCACACAGAGAGCAAGAGATAGTCAATAGATTGACCGCTATAAATAAGGGTCCTTTTCCAAATACAGGTTTAGCCCACGTTTATAGGGAGATAATATCAGCGTGTAGATCGTTAGAAAAGCCTTTGACAGTGGTCTATTTAGGTCCAGAAGCAACTTTTAGCCATATAGCCAGTATTAAAAACTTCGGCTCATCGGTTATTTATAAACCTATGCGGAGCGAAGCAGAAGTTTTTAGGGAAGTAGAGACTAAAAGGGCGGATTACGGCGTATTAGCAATTGAAAATTCAACAGAAGGTGCTGTAAATCCGACATTAGATGCACTTGTAAGGACAAATCTGTTTATTTGTGCGGAAATACTCGTCCAAATTTCGCATTATCTTATGGCAAAAGTCCCGATAGAGCAAATTAAGGAAGTTCATTCACATCCGCAGGTTCTCGCTCAGTGTAGAGGCTGGTTAGAAAGAAATATGAGAGATGTAAAGTTAGTCGCAGAGTCAAGCAGTGCAGAAGCGGCAAAACTTGCTGCGAAAAGCGATAATATCG
This sequence comes from Candidatus Poribacteria bacterium, assembly GCA_011334435.1. Taxonomy (GTDB): domain Bacteria; phylum Poribacteria; class DTPJ01; order DTPJ01; family DTPJ01; genus DTPJ01. Next base: position 1,362 of record DTPJ01000782.1, read on the forward strand.
CCGCTATCGGTAGCAGTTTAGCTGCGGAACTTTACGGACTTGATATTCTTGCAGAAAAAATCCAAGATATACCAAACAATATGACAAGATTTTTCGTCATAGGTCATCATTATAGCGAAAAAACAGGAAATGACAAAACATCAATATTATTTACAGTCAAACATGAAGCTGGTTCGTTGGCGAAGGCATTGACACTGATCGCAGATCAAGGGTTAAATTTGACGAATATACAACTGCGACCATCGGGAATGAAGGCTTGGGAATATATATTCTTCGTTGATATGGTCGGACATATTGACGACGAACCAGTCAAAAGAGGGCTTGAAGAGTTAGAAAAGATGTCAATATTAGTAAAATTCTTGGGTTCATATCCAAAAGCTGATGACAATGTCTGATCATTATTCTGAGTATTATCAAGTTTTTTTTAGGACGAAAAGCGGAGGGCGTGGAGTAGATTATGAGACTGCCAAAGCCGAGTTTTTAACCGTTTATAGAGATTATCGTGTTGAGATATTGTTGGAATTGCCTTCTAAGATGCGTCTCCATGTCGCGATTCCTGATATATCAAACGATCAATTAGTTAATTTAGCAAAGAGGCTCGGCTATACTTATGGAATATTAAAAGCACAAGAAGAACCTTATCTTGGCGAGAAATTACACGCTAAAAATACTGCCCGTTGGGTTGTTGGAACTATCAGAATTAGGGATAAAAAAATTCACCTCACAGAAATATACAGGCAAGATGAAATAGAACGACTTGAAAACTCGCCGAACAAGCGATCATTTCTTATAGAAAAAGATGGGGAGATAAAGGAAGCCAAAGGTTACAGACGCAAAAGAGCGGTATCTCCGAACGATGCGAAATTTATTATAAATATCTCTGAACTAAACGGAGATGAGACTATAATTGATCCTTTCGCAGGGACAGGCGGACTTTTAATTGAATGCTTATCAAGGGGCATCAAAGCCTTTGCTTCGGATATTGACCCTGTTGTCAAACCGGGACTTGCGAAACTTACCGACAATCGCTTTGCCCTCGCAGATGCGCGAAATCTGCCGTTCAAAGATAATATTTTTGACGCTGTTATAACTGAACCGCCATTTAGCAATAAATATCGGCAAGATGTATTAGATTCGCTTCCTGAAATTTGCAGAATTATAAAGCAAAATGGCAAAATTACATTTCTGATCGCACAAGATATGTATAATGATATAAAAAATTATATGATTGAAAAAGGTTTCTCTGCAAGGCGTGATTTCACTTTAAGGCGACATGGCAAATTGATAAGCCGAGTAATCACGTTTGAAAAGAAACCTATATAAAGATATTTTTTATTTTGTTGTAAGTTCAGCTATTGCTTGCCCTTTGGAATATTTAAGTATTACGCCCCATTTTCCTATGGCAAAACCGTTGTTTTCGTCTATAAAACTGATGCCCGTTAGCTCATTTTTCACAGGGCATTCTTGGATTTTCCAAGTTTTTCCGCCATCTCTTGTATGGACAATAGTTCCCATATCGCCGACAGCCCAACCTTTCATCTCATCAACAAAGACGATCTCTGCAAGGGGACTTCTGACTCCGCCTTTCTGAGGTATCCAAGTTTTTCCACCATCTTTTGTGCTTAGAATCAAACCACTGAGACCAACGACCCAACCTTTTTTGCTGTTAATAAAATAGACATCATTTAGAAGATTGTTTGTCCCGCTATTCTGATTTTTCCATACCTCACCACCGTTTGTTGTGTATAAGATCGTGCCGTTCATGCCGACAGCCCAACCATTTTTCTTATCAGCGAAGAAAATTTGCGATAGATAATCCCAAGAGTTTGTTTCCTGTTTATCCCAAGTAAATCCACCATCGTTAGTATGGAGAATTGTCCCGTTCATTCCGCATACCCAACCCTCATCAGCGTTGATAAAATGGACGCCAAGAAGCACATCTTTTGTTTTACTATCCTGTAATTCCCAAGTTTTCCCAGAATCAGAAGTATGTAATATAGCCCCACCTGTTCCAACAGCCCAACCGTTGTTTTGATCTACGAATTTGACCCTTGATAGACATTCCTTTGTCCCGCTATCTTGATGCTCCCAAGTTAAACCGCCATCTTTTGTATGGAGTATCATTCCTCTATCGCCAACAGCCCAACCATAGTTAGAATCTATAAAAAACACCCCTGAGAGCAAGTCACTGCTTCCTGATTGCTCAGTCCAATTATTACCGCCGTCTTCTGTGTATATTATTATGCCATATTCGCCGACAGCCCAACCTTTTTTTGCATTGACAAAATAAACGGAAAGTAAGACATCTTTTGTTTTACTGTCTTGTGGCTCCCAAGTCTGCCCGCCATCGCTTGTATGGAATATCTGCCCATTCCAACCGACAACCCAACCATTTTGATTATCAACAAAGTCAACATCATAGAAACCGAAGTCGCATTCCTCTTTTCCTCTATTGATGCTGAAATTGCCAATTATCGGTCCATTAGCCTGCGGTTCCCAAGTTTTTCCGCCATCGTTTGTATGCAAGATCATATTTCCTTCGCCGACAGCCCATCCTTCTTTGCCGTTTACAAAATCTAATGATCTTATCTCATAGCCTTGAGTTTTAACCAGTTGAGCATGGATATTTGCCCCTGTGAACTGCTCTTCCCAACTATTACCGCCGTTCTTAGTGTAAAGCATTTTCCCATTTAGACCAGAAAACCATCCCTCATCTTTGCTTGTAAGGTAAACTGAAAGAAAAACGTCATCTGAATTATTAAATTTAATTTTCCATTCTTGCCCGCCATTATTTGTCTGTAATATATTTCCACTGCCGACAGCCATTCCATTATTTTTGTCAACAAAATATACGGAATATAAAGGACTGGATATATTGCTTTTTTGTGATGACCAAGTTTTACCGCCATCTTGTGTATGGAGAATAGTTCCTTCATCACCGACAATCCAACCGATTTTATCGTTGATGAAATATGCTGATCTCAGGAAAATTTCAGTCTTAGAATCTTGGGAGACCCAACTTTTCCCACCATCATTAGTATTGACAATTACACCATTATCACCAACAGCCCAACCAATTTTTTCATCAATGAAGAAAACGCATTGGAAATTCGTATTCCATGACGGTTGACGAACCACTGACCAATTGGCAAATGAATTGACAGCTTGATAAAAAGACAATAGTATAAATAATAAAAGTGCTTTTATTAGAGTCTTTTTTAACATTAGAGAAACCTCCTAAATCGGTTTTAACTCTACCGACCTTTACTCTACTTACATTATACCACTTTTAAATAAAATAGTAAAGTTTATGAAAAAACTGATGTAAATCAGTAAGCGAAAAAAGCTTGACTAATCAGGCAATATATGTGATAATTTTTATGTATTTTTCAGCATAATGTAGTTTAGATTTTCTTTTGACTGCAAAATATGAACGCTTAAAATTATAGCATTAA
>DTPJ01000404.1 GCA_011334435.1 Candidatus Poribacteria bacterium
ACTTCGTTCAGGGTGACACATAAAAGTTGTTTTGATAGAGTAAAAAATCTCAATGAAAATGGGAAACAGAGTTGTCATTACTGCGGAATTTGTTTCTGCAAAAGAGGCAAAAGATGATAATTGGTTATGACAATGGGTTGCAACCCATTGTTATCGTTGTGTATCAAATAGAAAATTCACAATACTTATCAAAAAGGAGAGGAGTTTGATAATAGCAATTGATGGTCCTGCTGGTGCAGGAAAAAGCACCGTCGCAAAAATATTAGCAAAAAAACTCGGCTATCTTCATCTTAACACAGGTGCGATGTATAGAGCTATTACATTGAAAGCTTTGCAAAATGGAGTTGACCTTGACGACGAAGATGCCCTAGTCAATTTAGCTAAAAACTCGTTAATTGAGTTTAGAGATGGTGGAAGCAGAATAATTTTAGATGGCAACGATGTGTCAAAGGAGATCAAAACACCTGATATAGATAAAAATATATCTATCGTAGTCAAACATCCTCGTTTACGAGATATAATGGTTGATCAACAGAGGAAAATCGGAGAAAAAGGCAATATTGTATCAGAAGGCAGAGATATAACAACTGTCGTATTTCCTGATGCGGAAGTCAAAATATACCTTGATGCTTCTCTTGAAGAACGAGCCAAAAGACGTCTTGGAGAATTAAAGCGAAAAGGATATAATTTAAATATTGAACAAGTGCAAAACGAAACAGCCCGAAGAGATGAATCAGATAGGACAAGAGAATACGGAGCATTGAGATTATCAGAAGATGCAATTCCGATTGATACAACTAACTTGACAATAGACGAGGTTGTGCAAAAAATATTGGAGATCGTAGAAAAGAGAAAATTATGAACGACAGAAATATGAGACTTCATTATCACTTCTGCCATGTAATAACCCGCCCATTATTCAAATCGCTTTTCAAGTTTCAAGTCTTTGGGGCAAAGAATGTGCCTAAAACAGGTGGCGCGATATTGATGATGAATCATGCCAGTTATCTTGATCCTATATTCATTGGCGCCGCTGTTGATAGAAATCTTTTCTATATGGCAAGGTCAACATTGTTTAAGCCCGGATTTGTTGATAAATTCCTCAGAAGCTTTAATGCTTTCCCTGTCCAATTAGGTGCACCAGACAGAGGGGCAATAAAGAAAGCCTTACAAATTCTTGAACAAGGAAATCTGTTATTGATCTTTCCTGAGGGGACTAGAAGTGTAGATGGGACTCTTGGAAAAGCCCAAGATGGAGTAGGATTTATTGCTTATCGGACAAAGGCAGAAGTTATACCTGTATTTATTGATGGGACTCAAAAGGCATTGCCAAGAGGAGCTAAAATGTTAAAAACAGCAAAAATTACTGTCTCGTTTGGCAAGCCAATAAATATGGACGTTTATCGTTCTTGTGAACCATCTCGGGAGATATATTCCAAAATTGGCGAAGAAGTGATGGCACGTATTGGTGAACTGAAAAGAGAACGTCAATCAAGAAAGAATTGAGATTTAAAATGAAAGTAATATTAGCAGAAAACGCAGGATTTTGTTTTGGAGTTAAAAGAGCCATTAAATTGGCTTTTGAATCAGCAAAGAATTCTAATCCTCCAATATATAGCCTCGGTCCTCTTATACATAACCCCCAACAAGTGGAATTCCTCAGCCAAAAGGGGATCTATGAGATTTCCGATCTTGAATCGCTTAAACCTGATGATGTTCTGATAATTAGGTCACACGGAACAACTCCGTCAGTCATTGATTTTGCCAAGACAAAAGGCATAAAGGTCGTTGATGCAACGTGTCCTTTTGTTGTGAATGCACAAAAACTCGCTCAAAAGCTAAATTCAGAAGGCTATCAAGTGGTCATCGTTGGTGAAGGAGATCATCCTGAAGTTATCGGTATAATGGGATTTGCCAACAATTCCGCATGGGTAATAGACAATGCTAATGCTGTTAGTGATCTCCCACATAAGAAAAGAATAGGTGTAATAGCACAAACGACGCAATCATTTGAGAATTTTCGCGAAGTAACATCGGCACTTCTTGGAAGGTGCGATGAACTCAGAGCGTTCAATACTATATGTCATGCGACAGCACAACGACAGGAATCAGCCAAAGAGCTTGCCCAGAAGGTTGACCTTATGATAGTGATCGGTGGTCGTAACAGTGCAAATACAAATAGGCTTGCGACACTTTGTAGTCAATATGTCCCTACTTATCATATAGAAACAGCAGAAGAGATTGACGAATCATGGTTCAATGGCATAGAGACAGTAGGAGTGACCGCAGGGGCATCAACTCCAGAATGGATTATCAATGACGTCATAGAGAAACTCAGGTTAATAAATAAGCATAACTAATAAAGTCTTTTTTATAATTTAGCCTGTTAATTATTGACGTTAATTATGCTATTTGTTAGTATTACAATATCGGTTGTCAGTTTTTTAACTAATTAGGAGGGATAAAAGATGGAACCCATAAGATTGGGAATTATAGGCTGTGGTGTGATCGGTAGTCATCACATATCAGAGGCATCTAAGTCGCCGTTAGCAGACCTTATAGCAGTTGCCGATGTTATAGAAGACCGCGCAAAGTCTATGGCGGAGAAATTTAACGTCCCGACATACTATACCAATGAAGACGATATGCTAAACGATGATAGAATAGAGGCGGTAGTTTTAGCTATGCCAACGGGTGTCAGAACGCCAATAGCTTTTAAGGCTTTGGAGAAGAAAAAACATCTGATCATAGAAAAACCAGCTGCGAGCAATTCAGCAGAGATAGAAAAGATGATCTCTATGCGAGGAGACCTTGTCGTCGCATGTTGTTCTCCGAGAAATTCTCTGTCCGCACATGGAGAATTAGCGAGGAAATGTTTTGATACAGGAGTTTTAGGCAAAATTCGTTCTGTTCGCGTCAGAGCGATCTTGTCAGCACCGCCTAATCCAAGCGACAATCCTCCACCTTGGAGAGAAAGTTTTAAGCTTAACGGTGGTGGAATTTTAGTTAATTGGAGTTGCTACGATCTTGATTATTTAATGTATATTACTGGTTGGCAACTCAAACCGCGTGTAGTTTTAGCTAAATGGTGGCTTGTCGGTGAAAAAATGTCCGCTTATGTTGCCCCAGGTTCTGATGCTGATGCACATTATACAGCATTTATCCTATGCGATAATGACATTGTCTTAACTATGGAACGAGGCGAATTTACCAGTTCAACTACCGATCAAGCATGGGAGATCATCGGCACTGATGGGACGCTTCACATGCCTATGACTCCACAGCAAGGAAAGCCAAATGCGGTGATCTTGGACAAGTTCGTTCCGGGACAGGGAGTTGTATCTGAGACTATTTGGAAACAGGGTGACCCAGGACCAAGTTCAACCATTCTTGAAGATTTCGTTCACGCTGTCAGAGAACATAGAGAGCCACGGACAAATCTTGAAAGAGCACTTGTAATGCAGAAAATTACAGATGCTATATATGCTTCGTCAAGAACAAATCAAGCTGTAACGATCGCCTAAATGGAGGAAATATCAATGATAAAGCTTAGTTTTATGACGTTTGTCTGCCCAAATTGGGAGATTGAAAAGATCGCCAAGTTTGCGAAACAAGCGAGTTATGATGGAGTTGAAATTAGAGTTGATGCAGGACATAAGCATAATGTATCCTCTCAAACTCCATCAGATAGAAGAAAATATGTCAAGAAGCTATTTGATGACGAGGGAGTAGATATTCCATGTGTGGCAACATCAGTTCAATTTGGCTCTGCTGATCTTGCAAAACGCAAGGAAAATATAGCGTCAGCGAAGGCAAATCTTGATTTAGCAGGTGATCTTGGGGCAAAAGTCGTTAGGATTTTCGCTGGTGGTGGCATTCCGAAATTAACTGATGAGTCCGCAAGTTATATCGCGGAAGCATTTGACGAGGTCGGCGAATATGCAAAGTCGTTTGGCGTCTGTCCGATGCTTGAATGTGGACATGACATCATAGTCGGTGCAGATGAAGCTGAAAATGTCATTAAACGTGTTAAGACATCAAATTTTGGTGTCCTATGGAATCACTCGGTAATGGATGAACGGACTTTTAACGTTATGAGACCTCGTTTAAGGCATTTCCACGTCCACGATGAAGTGCTTGACCCTAAAAATGATAATATTCTGCATTTGTCAAAGCTAATGAAAAGCATCGGTTACGATGGATATTATTCTTTGGAGATTATCAAAAACGAGGACTTGCCTGAAGAATTGCTTATTGAGACTGCGAAAAGATTGAAGGGTTACATTATGCAAGCATAAATTTAAGATGGGCGGGATATGGGTAAGATAAATCTATATTCCGCCTTGCTTTGTTATTCCTTAAAGCTAAATAAGCTCAACTCTGTTTGCGTATTGGTGATTTCTTCTTTTCCATTTTGAGTTCTATACTTTCCTGTAAATTCGCCATTTTCTTTTCTCTCTTTAAAAGTTTTAGTTACAGTGTGTCTTGCCATTTCTTCTTGCATAAATACTATTTCACTTTCGCAATTTTCAATTCTTTTCTCGGCGAATTCTACATATTCTTTGGAAATGTCAATTCCAATATAATCGTGTCCTAATAATTTTGCTGCAACTAATGTTGTTCCGCTCCCACAATAAGGATCAATTACTACTCCTTTTCTTTCATCCATGATAGAATATATTGCTCTAATCGGCAGTGCTAATGGAAATGGGGCAGGGTGTGGATTTTCTTTTTCTGGTGAAAATCTCCAAATTGATGTTAGTAATGCATGCTTAGGTTTTAATTCCTCTCCAATTAAATCTTTTCCCTTAGGCT
>DTPJ01000886.1 GCA_011334435.1 Candidatus Poribacteria bacterium
TCAAAAGGTATTTTTATTAATGCATCGTTAGAACTTCTCAATTTTTGTGAGTATGGCACTATGTTAATAACTGCGTTATCAGATACCTTTCCAATGCTTGCTGAGATCTCACCTTGACCGGGAAATAAAGCTGTCAATATAAATTTATCGTTATCAGAGGGATTTATTATGCCTCTTTCGTTTTGCAGTTTCCAAGCGATACCATCTAACTTTTGGATTTCATTTCCATTTTTATCAATAGCTTTTGCGTAAAGCCAATATTGACTGCCAGAGATCAGATTGTAAGGCTTTTCTAACTTATTGCCTTCATATTCTATAACAATCTCCATATAAAATACCTCGCCATAAGCAACCGTAACACTTGCAGAATCAGAAACATTTTTATATGAAGCCTTTATCGTTGTATTTCCTGCTTTTTTCGCTGTGAATATGCCGTCATCTGTTATTGAGCCGATGTTTTCGTCTGTCACTTGCCATTGGATTTTGAGATCGTCTGCTATATTGCCGTAATAATCTTTTCCAAGTGCAACAAATTTCTGAGTTTTGCCTGAATCTATCGTCAAAGTTTTTGGTTGAATCTCTAAAGCCTTGATCTGCCCATAATTGACTTGAATATCTGCCTTTCCATCGTGATTTTGTGATGTAACAATTAATTGACCTTTCCCTGACTTTTCTGCAATGAAGATACAGTCATATGGCGATTGTGAATCCTTTATAGTCCTTCCAATTCCACCGATGACTGTCCATTCCACAGACGAAAGGTCTTTGATATTCCCATAAGCATCGTATCCATAAGCCTTAAAGTGTTGTTCCTCACCAGCAGATATGTTTAGATTAGATGGCTCAACGATGATCTTATCAAGCTCCGCTGGGACAAGCGAAAAATCAGCATCTGCGACTAATGATTTTCCATTAACTTCAACGCTCGCGATTATTTTCCCTTTTCTATCGTTGATCTCTGAAGGCAATTTCTCTATCGCTTGGAATATCCATATATTCTGCGATGGAATAAGCAAGCCAAGTGATTTAGAGATGTTGAAATTTATAGTGTTAGGCAAATCTTTTATCGGATTTCCAAGATCGTCAAATCCCTTAACTGAACATTCAGCTTTTTCACCTGCTTTGATGATTGATGGCTCAATTGTGAGGACTATTTTAGCTAATTCACCTATGGCGGTAACAATCTTGACTGTTGAAACTGCTTCAATTGTGCCTTGAAATGCAACTACTGAACCAGAAATAGATGTTACTCCTGACGGCAAGACTGCCACTTTTAATGTCCCCGCTTCATCAATATTGCCTATTTCACCAGTTGTCTTCCAGTTAGGTTTAAAATCTAAAACTTGATTTCCCTGTTGATCGTATCCTATGGCTGTAAACTTATATTCCGTATCTTTTCCAGATACTAACGAGATCGCCGAAGGGGAAATTTTTATTGAATATAGCGATCCCGATACTACTTTTATATAAAACATCGCGGATATGTTGTCTGATCTCGCTTCTATATATCCGTCTCCGATGGTTTTCGCTGTAAATTTTCCAGTGGCAGTCATTGTCCCTAAATTAGATGATTGAACAGACCATTCAGGCGATATGTTAAAAGAATTGACAGACTTTGTGAGTCCTCGCTCATCCTTATCAGAGTCAAAACCTGTCGCGATAAAGTTGATAATTGTGCCTGACTTGATTATTAAAGGATTTGATGCAGTTGATCCGATCTTCTCATCAGATTGTGGAGGGTTTGTTGATATGCGTATAGAGATTAATTTGCCATGAACGACGGTAAGATGAACTCTGCCCTCTTTTCCGCCTGATTCTGCGACAACTTCTCCTGATCCGACTGCCCCTGCTGTCCATATAGCCTTATTTTTAGATGATGGACTTATTGTGCCGATCTGCCCGATCACTTTCCAATTAGGCGATATTTCAACTACATTACGAAATTTATCATATCCATTAGCAGTCAATTCAAGAGTTTTACCTGATTCAATAGGCTTGCTACAATCCCTATCGCATACGATCTCTATCGTCTGTAATGAACCTGCGATAATATTTATAGTCGCTTCTCCGATTATCGTTTTGCCTTCGCTATTGATCATAGATGCCTGAACCCGCCAACTTGACCCTATGTTCATATCATTTGTTGTGGAAAATACGCCTTCAGCAGATATTGCTCCCTTAATTTCCGTATTTCCATCACTGCTTATGACTCGCCATTGAGGCTTGATCTCAATTCCGACGCCATCTGTGTCTTTGCCTACTGCGATAAATTTTTGAGTATCACCTTTAATCACCGATACAGAGTTAGGAGTAATCGCTATTGATACAAGAAGTTTCGGTATTGGCTGAAGTATTACAGTGCTTCTCCCGTATAAGTTGATCTCTTTGTTTGTGCCTTGATAAAACGTCACCTTGACGTTTATATATCCGATCCTTAGTTCAGACAAACCTGTTTTATTGGTAAATACTCCTGTTGTCTGATCTATTATGCCAATATCACCAACGACGTTCCAATCAATCTTAATGCCTGATTTTTCAGTGATAATATTTCCTCTTAAATCCTCTAATATTATAGATAAATTTCTCTTTTCTGCTGATTGTGATGATATGGATACAATAGATGGTTCAATGATGACAAAAGATGGCGTCCCTGTCGTCACTTCTATATTGACAGAATTTGATAACTCTCCAACTTTGGCGATAATTTTCCCGTTTCCAACTTTATCGGCGATAAATAATCCATCAGCACTCAAAGTTCCTATATCTGCGTTGCCAGATAATTCCCATACAGGATTAACAGGGATCAAATTCCCTGCTTTATCTTTGCAGACCGCATAAAATCTGATCTGTCCCCCTGATGTGATGCGTTGATCTTTGGGATAAATATTTAATTCCGCAATATCCCCGACAGAGACCTTAATATCAGCCATTCCCTTATCTGATACCATCATATAACCTGTGCCGAATTCCCTTGATGTCCATAGACCGCTTTGATCAATCGTGCCTAAATTGCCTGATATTTGGATTGGATATTTTGATTGATCAAAGGACAGATTTAATGTATTTCCCATATTATCTTCTGCAATTAATTTTAGCTTCTGTTGTTGATCGGATTTTAACGATATTGATGATGGTTGTATCTCTATTTTAGCGATCTCTCCCATCAGGGTTGTAGTATTACATCTGACAGATAAGCCGAGAGCAGAAACATCAACATAGCCTTTTCCAATAGCTGTCGCTTTGAAATGCCCTGATCCATCAATAATGCCGTTATTTCCGATAATCTTCCAAGAGATCATCTCTTTGGGTGGAATATAGATATTATCAGATGTTTTCATAAGAGCGACCAATTTTTGAATACTGCCCGACAATAACTCAATATCATAAGGATAAACCGCTATTGAATTAATCTTTGGATCGTTAGATAATACATTCACAACAGTAGAAGCATATACTTTTCCATCAGTGACGATGACATATCCTAACAGGTTTTGCGGACTATTTGCGATAGCAGAGAATAAACCTCCTTCACTTATACTGCCGATCCCTGATGTGATGCCCCACGTTAAATTTTTAGCGGTGATTTCATTCCCTAAAATATCATAAGCCCTTGCGTTGAATTGATATTTATTACCAGATAGGACGCTTACATAATCAGGCTCTATTCTAAGAAAATATTTTATATCTTGATCCCTCTTTACTTCATAAGCCATAACTGCTTTTGATATGTTCATAAAGACATTTGAGAATGCCATAAGATCGCCGACCTTTGCCGAGACCTTGCTTAAAGTATTTATCACATCTAATTCTGGATTGACCTCAATTGTGCAGGAATTCCCTTTTATATCCATTATCAATGAGTTATCGCTGACAGACCATTGGACATTATCAATTGGGACGACATTTTCATAAGAGTCATATCCTATGGCTGTAAGCGTGACTTTTGTTCTGGGGTTAAGAAAGATCATATCAGGCTTAATTTTTATAGATTTAACAGTTCCCGTTGTCACGGTTATATCCATAAGACCTGTAAATCCATTAAAAGATGCAAAAATAGCACCTTTTCCGGGCTTTGTAGCGGTGAAAAGACCATTGACATCAACATAACCGATCCCACCAGAGACAGACCACGAAGGAGTTATAGATATGCTTCGTCCATATTGGTCTTTGCCGACAGCCTCAAATTGAATGGTATCTCCTGTTGTAATGTTAGCACTGCTTGTCCCTCCACTTGTCCCTTGAACTATAACCTTTACTTCGGCTAATTTACTGGCGGGATTCTTTTGGATAACGACGTAACCAGCACCTTCTACGCTATAACCTGATAATGATGTCCCCCTTGCGAATACAGTTCCGTTTATTATTATTTCGCCGATACGGATGCCGGGATCAGTTATTGCAGTGAAAAGCCCTGAAGATGAGATCGTCCCTGCTAATGCGTCAGTTCGCCACGATACAGATTTCAAAGGCACTATGTTTCCAGCTATATCTCTTCCTACCGCGGTAAATTGATATGTGTATTTATATTTATCTGTTGATGCAGGAATATATGCGGTATAAGGCATAACGGAGACGGAATATAGTTCACCCGGTATAACCTCAACGTTCACTGATGATGAGACATCACCAAGAGTAGCAACAATCTCGCCATTTCCAGCGATCCCACCGATGAAAACACCATTTGAATTTATTGTGCCTATGTTCCCGCGAATAGACCATATTGGCATAACTGGTATTTGATTTTCTAAGTCATCGTATCCCATCGCAGTAAATTGCAGACTCTTGCCTGCCTGTATAATATAAGGCA
>DTPJ01000749.1 GCA_011334435.1 Candidatus Poribacteria bacterium
CCATCGTAAATTTTCAAATCTTGGCAGTTATTTTCTCATTGGTAGTGTGTCAATATTCTTAATAGGGATAAGATTTGTTTATAGCTATCGTGAGAAACTGCCTATGCCGAAACAGGAGCAGAAACCAAAGGACGAAATCAAATCCAAGGAATCCAAGATTGCTATTGGAATTATCGGCATACTCATATTTGCAGGTCTGATCTTTTCTGTGCAGAGATCAAACCGTGATTTTCTCATAGATGTTCAACAAATAGCATCATCAGTAAAAACACAAACAGAGGAAGGAAAGCAGCAGGAAACAATAGAAACTGTAACCGCTCAAACTCCAGAGATAAGCCAAACATCATCAGAGGTTGCGGTTCAAACAGCAGTGACATCAAGCTATCCGACTATTGATGAGATAAACAAAAATTGGTCACGTTTCAGAGGTCCTGGAGGGCTTGGAATATCGCATTATAGCAATGTCCCATCATCATGGAACGGCAAAACTGGCGAGAATATACTATGGAAGACAGCCATTCCACTTCCGGGTGAAAATTCGCCTATTGTTTGGGAGAAACGGGTATTTGTAACAGGTGCAACGGAATCTAAACGTGAAGTTTATTGTGTTGATGCAGATAGCGGAAAAATTCTTTGGCAAAAGTCAGTGGAAAATGTTCCGGGGAGTAGTCCAATACCGCCGAAGGTAAGTGAGGAAACTGGATTTGCGGCGCCAACAGCGACGACTGATGGTCAACGAGTATATGCGATTTTTGCTAATGGTGACCTTGTCTCGTATGACTTTAACGGCAATTTAGTATGGGCAAAAAATCTCGGCACACCTAAGAGTATATATGGCTATGCGTCATCATTGCTAATGCACAAAGGTTTGCTTATAGTCTTATATGATCAAGGTGGAGCTGATGAAAACCTTTCTAAAATCATGGCTTTTGACTCAAATTCTGGATCATTAGTTTGGGAAACGAAACGTCCTGTGCCAAATTCTTGGGCAACACCAATAATCATCAATACTGGCAAGCGAGAGGAGTTGATCACAACAGGCAATCCTTGGGTTATAGCGTATAATCCTGATAACGGAACAGAATTATGGAGGGCGAAATGCCTAAGTGGAGATATAGCACCGTCACCAGTCTTTGCAGATGGATTAGTATTTGCGACAAACGCTTATGCCAAACTTGCTGCAATACGTCCTGATGGTCAAGGCGATGTCACATCTACACATATTGTCTGGACAGGAGATAGCGGGCTTCCTGATATATGCAGTCCATTAGCGGTAGGTGGGCTTGTATTCCTGTTACAGACCTATGGATTACTGACTTGCTATGATGCCAAAACAGGGGAAATTGTTTGGGACAACGATTTTGCAGAGACCTTTCAGGCTTCACCAAGTTTGGTTGGGGATAAAATTTATCTGTTGACAGAAGATGGTCTTATGATCGTTATTAAGCTGGATAGAAAGTTAGAAGAGATCGGCAGATATGATCTTGGAGAGAAAGTCAATGCTTCACCAGCTTTTCTTGACGGTCGTATATACATTCGTGGCAAGAATAATCTATATTGTATTGGAAAACGTTAAATGGAGGTAAAAAATGAGCGATTATGTCATTTTGAGCAAAGCGAAAAATCTCATTGAATTAAGATTCAGGCAAATCCATCTTGATTTTCACACAAGCGAAATGATTGAGGGGATAGGGGCAGATTTTGATCCAGACGAGTTTGCATCTACACTTGAAAAAGCAAGGGTAAATTCCATAACCTGTTTTGCCAGATGTCATCATGGCTGGATATATTTTGATACAAAGGTCAATCCTGAAAGACGTCATCCACATCTGACAAGGAATTTGCTAAAAGATCAGATTGAAGCATGTCATAAAAGGGATATTAGAGTTCCGATCTATATCACTGTCCAATGGGATCATTATACAGCTAACGAACATCCTGAATGGTTAGTCATAAACGATCAAGGCTGTCAGATAGGCACAAGACCTTATGAAGCGGGATTTTATCGGACAATGTGCGTTAATTCGCCATATATTGATTTCCTTAAAGCCCATGTCAAAGAAGTCTTGGAGACATTGCCAACTGATGGTATTTTCTTTGATATAGTCAATCCTCAGGACTGCTCATGTAAATATTGTCGTGCTGGTATGGAAGCAGAAGGAATAGATCCTTCTGATGCACAGGCACGGAGAAATTATGGCGTCAAAGTCATAAATGAGTTTAAGATGAACATGACTGAGTTTGTGCGTCAGTTTAATAAAGACTGCACTATATTTTACAACTCTGGTCATGTCGGTCCTGCACATAGAAGCACTGCAAAGGCATATACACACTTTGAACTTGAATCCTTGCCAAGCGGAGGTTGGGGATATATGCACTTCCCACTCTCTATGCGTTACGCCCGCAATTTAGGTGCTGATTGTATGGGAATGACAGGCAAATTTCATACATCATGGGGAGATTTCCATTCATTCAAAAATCCGCAAGCACTGCAATTTGAGTGTTTCCAGATGTTAGCCCTTAATGCGAAATGCTCTATTGGCGATCAATTACATCCATCAGGCAAGATTTGCCAGACTACCTATCGTCTGATCGGTTCGGTATATTCGGAAGTTGAGAAGAAAGAGGCTTGGTGCAAAGGTGCAAAACCTGTGACAGATATTGGTATGTTGACACCTGAGGAGTTTTACGGAGGAAGACTATCACCATCTGCTATTGGGGCGTCAAGAATGCTTCAAGAAGGCGGTCATCAATTTGAGATCATAGACTCATCTCACGATATATCAGTATTTAAGGTCGTAATATTGCCTGACAATATACCTGTTTCAGACGACTTCGCCAAAAAATTAGAAGATTATCTCGCCAAAGGTGGCTCAATTATTGCCTCTTATGAATCGGGATTGAATGCAGAAAAGACCGCATTTATGCTTAAATCTCTTGGAGTTAAGCTAAAAGGTCAAGCACCATTTAGCCCTGATTTCATCGTTCCCAGAGGTGAGATCGGAAAAGGTTTAGCGGAAACTGAGCATGTTATGTATATGCGAGGTATGGAAGTAGAAGCAGAAGCAGGAAGTGAAGTTTTGGCAGACGTTAAAGTGCCATATTTTAACCGAACATATAAGCATTTCTGCTCACATCGCCATACGCCATCATCAGGCAAGATTGGCTATCCGGGAATTGTCCGAAAAGGGAATGCTATTTATTTCATACATCCGATATTCGCTCAATATGACAAAAATGCCCCGAAATGGTGCAAGAAATTGTTCCTAAACGCCCTTGATATGCTGTTGCCAGAACCAGTTATAAGGATAGAAGCCCCAAGCACTGCCCTTGTCAGTGTCAATGAACAGCTATCAGAAAATAGATGGGTTATCCATCTTTTGCATTACATTCCAGAGCGTAGAGGGACAGATTTTGACATAATTGAAGACGTGATCCCAATATACGGTATTCCTGTATCATTGAGGGTCCCAAAGAAAGTTAAAAATGTTGATTGTGTGCCTGATGGCGATTCATTAGAATTTTGCGAGAATAATGGACGCATTGATTTCATTCTGCCAAAATTGGAAGGTCATCAAATGGTCGCAGTCAGTTTTGAATGATGCGAATTCAGAAAAGGTTATAATCTTTTTAAAAATTACTCATTCTATCTTCTGTGGATTGAATACTTAACGCTTGACTAAATCAGATAATATATGGAGAATATTCATGCAAAGGGTAATTAGCGTTCTTACAGTATCAATGATCTTTTCTGTTGTTTTTCTGATCGGTTGTGCGGTAAAAAGCACACCACAAATAGGAGAAAAATTTATGCCAACCTCAAAAATCTTATTCAATATAAAAACTGATAAGCAACTTGACGTTTCAAAGATGAAGGACTGGGATATAATCGTTGATCCAGATGCCATACCTTCAGAGAAATACGCTGGCGAGGAATTCCAAAGGCTTTTCAAAGAGGCTACTGGAATGATGCTCCCTATAAACAGCAAAGCACAAGGTGAATCTAATCATGTGTATATAGGCAAGGCAACTTCGGAGAAACTCGGAGAAGAGGAACTGATGGTTATCGTCAACAAAGATAGCCTGATAATAACTGGTGGAAGACCAAGAGGCACACTCTACGGAGTTTATCAATTCTTTGAAGATGCCTTTGGAGTAAGATTTTTAACATTTGATCATACTTATATACCAAAATCAACAGACGTCAAAATCCCTGTCGGCGAATTTCGCTATAATCCGCCATTCTCGTTCAGATGGAGTTACTACGCGGAGAACTCAAAAGAGCCAGAATTCGCAGCAAGATTGCGTGTCAACACAGTCACTCATGCTGAAAAGTTAGGCGGAGTTACGCCACAAAATCTTATTAGTCATTCGTTCCACTGGCTTTTACCGTTTGATAAATACGGGGCAGAGCATCCAGAATATTACGCGTTATTTGAAGGGAAACGAGATACTGATACCAGCGGAGGCGGTCCTCAGCTATGCGTCACGAATAAAGATGTTATAAGGATAGTCGCTGAAAATGCTATCAGCTATCTCGATCAGCATCCTAATATGAGAAATATAAGCGTCAGTCAAGCGGATACCGCGCGATATTGCCATTGTGATGAATGCGAAGCCATCAATAAAAGAGAAGGTACTCCAATGGGGTCTCAGTTAGCTTTTGTAAACGCAGTTGCGGAGCTGATTGAGCAGAAACATCCAAATGTCAAAGTCGGAACTCTGGCATATTGGTATACTCGCAAAGCACCAAAGACAATTAAACCTCGTCATAATGTGCAGATACAGCTTTGTAGTATAG
>DTPJ01000707.1 GCA_011334435.1 Candidatus Poribacteria bacterium
ATTGTAACTGAGATCGGTTTCTTGCAAAATGTGTTTTGGATCAATTGACGTTTCTTTAATTCTTATAGGTATTCCCGCTTCTGTCAAGATATTTAGGCAGACATTAGCTTCATGTAAATCTGACCACTCATCACCTTTATAAACACCTTTCCTACTTTGTAAAAAGGGGATAAAGGGGGATTTTTTCCTACCAAACTTCCTTTTTACCAGATACGACCCCCTATCTAATCTATATTTGCTATTTGAGATCACCGTATATAAAAGCGTTGCAAAACTCCCGCGAAAGTCAATTATCAAGTCAAACTTCCGCCGTTTCATATCTTTGGCAAAACGAACGCCTTTCAATACATCAAAAGCCCGAGCATTGCCAGAGCGGTCAAAAAATCTTGCATTATATAATATAATTTCATCTACATGAGGGATCATCTCTGCTATTGCTTTTGATGATGGATTGACGACTAACGCTATATAAGCATTTGGAAAATATTCCCTGACATTTGCAATGGCAGGTGTTGATAATATAACATCGCCGAGATGATCTAATTTTATAATAGCTATCTTGTTTATGTCCGAAGAATTGATCTTTTGATTCCGATAGCGAATCCAGCCGACAATAAAAGATAATATAAGAGTGACATATTCTTCAATAGCTCTTAAAAAATGTTTTATATTCATATAAATATCAGTCACACGTTACTAAAACTTTAAGCGCCCCGTATTCCTCTTTATTCAATGCAGTCTTAAAAGCATCTATCAGTTTTTCAAGCGGAAACCTATGAGTTATCAATGAATTTGCATCTAATTTACCTTTTGATAAAAGTTCAAGTGCTATTTCAAACTCCGATTGCCCTTTCCATGTTGAATAACTGTAAGAGGATATAATATCCACTTCATATCGCAAAGGTCGCCAAAAGTTTAACTCAATTGGTCTTGTGAAAATACCTATAACAACGACTTTTCCTCCGGGTTTTGCCATCTGAACCGCTTTTTCCATAGTGCCTGATGTGCTACCGACAGTCTCAAACACGACGTCAACGCCTAAACCATCAGTAAACTGCATTATTTTTTGAATTTCGTCCTCTGTTGATGAATTGATAACGAGTTCTGCTCCAACTTTTTTAGCGATTTCAAGATTTTTCTGATGATGACCGATTAATGCCAATTTTTTTGCCCCTGTTGCCTTTGCTATTTCCAAAGTAGATAACCCTATCGCACCATCGCCTATTACTGCAACTGTATCGGTTATTGTTATCCCTGCCTTATGAATAGCATGGACTCCAACCGCAAAGCAATCTAATATGGCAGATTCATCATAAGAGACATGATCGGGAATTGGAAAAACTTTATCTTCCAAGAGAACCGTATATTCTCGGAAACCACCGCCCGGATGAGTTAAATTTGAACATAGATGATATTCACCTATACGACAGAATTGGCATTTACCACAGCCAAGCAACGGTTCAACTGCTACTCTCTCGCCGACTTTTCTTGATTTAACGCCGTCGCCAATTTCTGTGATTATCCCGCTCAATTCGTGTCCACTCATAATCCTACGAACTCTGCTACCATCGGATTTTGACCTATGATAATGCAGATCACTTCCGCAAATTCCTGCGGATTTCACTTGAAGCAAAACTTCACCATAACCCGGGATAGGTTTTTCTACTTCCTCAACCGTAATATCCATAGGACCATAAACAATACCCGCTTTCAATTTTAGCACCTCTATTAAAAGTTTATTAATGTTAGATGAAAACTTCCCAAAACAGATTATAGCAAATAAGATTAGCTACTTCAACATCTTTAATAATAAACTTTAATCTTGTTTTTTATGATGAATTTTGATTAAAATGTGTTGTAAGAATGAAAAAATTTACAAAATAGTTTCTTGATTGTAAACCTCTTTGGATAGGATTTTTGCTATGATGAACTATTTTTATTTAATATCAATTGTTATTTTTATTGCCTTATTTATGATAAGTCAAACTTTCGCAGAAATAACGTATATCTGGAAAGAGGCTGAAAATCCGGACTATACAAACTTTAACATTAACATCGCTAATGGTCCAAAGGGAGAAGTTCTGAGCGATGGCAAGTGGCTTATGCAAACTTTTAGTGTTGAGGAAGTCAAAGCAGGCAAATTAGGAAAAGGATTTGAACTTGCTTATAACTTCACTGCTGAAAAAGAGGGACGCTATCGCTTTTGGATAAGATTAGGCTATGAATTTGCCAGATCGCCGTTAATGTGGAGATTAGATGATGGTGAATGGCAAGAAATCTCGTCTTCCGACATTTCGCAGAATTTAATCGGACTGTCAACTTGGTGCGAAGTTGGATGGATTAATCCCGCGGAGGTGACATTGTCATCAGGTAAGCATGTATTACATCTGAAAGCTGATAAGCCAAGCAACGATGGACGATTTTTGCTTGCAATAGATGCTTTCGCATTTGTCCAAGGCGATTGGAAGCCCGAAGACAAACTGAAACCTAACGAAGAACCAAGTTCTGAATTAGACATTCAAGCAAGAAATAATATATTCTATCTCAAACCTGATCAAAAACCTGAAAAACGAGTAGAACTATCGCTTAATGGAGTATGGCAAATATGCAGATATGACGATCCAAATATGGATCAATCACCCTATGAACCAGTTGTTGACTTCCCTGCTAATCCAAGATGGCGAGGGATAAACGTCCCTTCTAATATAAGATCAATTCCTGAACTTGATTTAGCACATCGTGTCTGGTATCGCTGTCGCGTTGACATTCCAAAGAGTTTTCAAGGTCAAAGCTTTTTTCTAAACTTCAATGGGACAAACTGGATTGCATCAATAGCGATAAATGGCAAAATTGTCGGAAATCATAAAAGCACTCGTATTCCATGGAAATTAGATATTACTAATGCGGTTAAAGCGGGACAGATCAACGAAATTATGATAGGCATTAAAGATGTCTGGTATGCGATTGATTATAAATTTCACAAGAAAGAGTTAAACACTATGCGAAATATACCTATAGACGCTTTCCAATGGACACGATTTGTCGCCCCTGTTTATCCTTCAACCAAAGGCGATGCAGACGGAACACAATGCGGAATTACCGATCCGATAACACTTATCGTTACAGGCAAAGTTTATGTAGATGACGTATTTATCCAAACAAAGGTCGCAGAAAAAAAGATAATAGCTGATTATACACTAACAAATACAAGCCAAGATGAGGTTAAAGTGATACTCAAAGCTAACGCATTGCTTGAAGTTAATGATAAAATTGAGAAGGCATTTCAGCCTAAAAATTTGTCAATCCCCGCAAATAGCTCAATTAAAGTCAGGCTTGAGGAGTTATGGGCTAATCCGAAGCTATGGTTTCCGGGCGATGACCCTGCGAATATGTATCGCTTGATAAGCACAGTTACAATCGCTGGCAAAATTAGCGATCAACATGAGCAACGTTTTGGTTTTAGAGAGGTAACCATTGATGGAAAATATATCCGCATTAATGGTTTAAGACGTAATTTTTGGAATCTCTTGGATTGTCTGAAAGGGTCAACATCTGAGGAAAGATTAGCACATTTTCGCAAAGGCAATAACCGATTTGAACGTTTCAGTGAGGATTTAGGACTTCGGAGGGCGTTTGGTGTAAGGCAAAAGCAGTTAGATTGGACTGATACTCACGGTATCCCAGGGCGATTATCTACGATGATTGACGGCATGTTTATCAACTATGACTTGACAAATCCTATCACTTGGGAGAATTTCCGTGATCATGTCCGCCAAGTTGTCTTAGCGTATCGCAATCATCCATCAATAATCGTATATAGCCTTGAAAATGAACTGATATTGATCAATGGCAGGCTTAACTATGGCGGGATATTAGATCAAATAGAATTACAGGCTAAAGAGATGGTAGAATCCGCAAGAGAGCTTGATCCAACTCGCCCATATATGCTTGACGGTGCAGGTGCATTAAAGGGCAATCTGCTTGAAATAAATAATCTTCATTATCCAGAGCCGTCAACGGAGTTTTTCCCTGAAAATGCTTATACTTTGGAACGATGGGGCGAAATGGGCAAAAGATGGGTATGGGACAGGCAAAGACCTTTGGCAATGGGTGAAACCGCATTCTTTTCAGGCAAAAATTCCGAACACGCTTGGATAGGCGGAGATGACGTTTTTCTCGGCAGAAACGAAGCAAAAAAGGCTTATGCAAAATATGTCAAAATGCTTATAGAGGGCTATCGTTGGAATGATGTCGCCATGATCTGCCCTTGGGTTGGAATGGACGATTTTCCCGAATGCTGGAACTCTATGTCTCCATTGGCGGTATTCGTCAGAGAATATAACAAAAACTTCTTTGCTGGCGATAAAGTCACACGCACAGTTAAGATATTTAATGACACATTTTCCAATAAGCCTTTGGAATTCTCTTGGTCAGTCAAGATCGGTCAAAACCAAATTGCAGGGGATAAATATCTGCTTAATATAGAGCCAGGCTTCAATAAGGAGATGACAATACAATTTTCTGCACCATCAGTGAAGGAACGGACAAACGCAAAACTATTCCTGACAGTCAAACAAGGCGATGAGACGTTTAGCGATGTCAAAGACATATCATTTTTCCCAAAAATAACCGAAATACCATTAAAAAGACAAATCTATGTGCTTGAAAATGACAATAAATTCTCCAAAAAACTCAACATAGTTGGCATAAAAGCAAGGTCAATAAGGGCTTTATCTGAATCCGATATAAACGGAATACTTATTATAGCACCTAATACGATAACAGATGAGATGTCAAAAT
>DTPJ01000543.1 GCA_011334435.1 Candidatus Poribacteria bacterium
ACATACAATATAGACCCAGACCTTATAGAATCAAAGATAACAAGCAAAACTAAGGCGATAATTCCCGTCCACTTATACGGACAATGTGCGGATATGGACCCAATCCTTGATATTGCTAAAAGGCGTAATCTATATGTGATAGAGGACGCAGCACAGGCTATTGGTGCTAAATATAAAAATAGAATGGCTGGTTCTATGGGACATATCGGTTGCCTAAGCTTTTTCCCAACAAAAAATCTCGGCGGTTACGGAGATGGCGGAATGGTGCTAACAGATGATCCTGATATCGCAGAGAAAATAAGTATATTACGAGTCCACGGATCCAAACCAAAATATTATCATTCAGTCATAGGCTGTAATTGTAGATTAGACGCTATTCAGGCATCAATACTGCTTGCAAAATTTAAATATCTTGATAAATGGAATAGCGAAAGACGAAGAAATGCTGAAATATATAATTCATTATTTCAAGGTGTAGATTTAATTACGCCTTATGAAGAGAGCTTTAACTACCATATATATAATCAATACGTTATAAGGGTTAAGTCTAACAGAGACCAACTGCGAGATAAATTGAAGGATGCAGGTATAGCAACCGAAATATATTATCCCGTTCCTTTGCATTTGCAGAAATGTTATTCTGATCTCGGATATAAAAAAGGTGATCTGCCAAAATCCGAGGAGTCAGCAGAAGGGACAATTGCCCTTCCTATTTATCCAGAATTGACACGGGAACAGCAAGAGCAGGTAGCCAAAGTTATTAAAGATTTTCTCGGGTAAAACAATCACATATTAATTTTTATAATAACAATGCTAAAAAAGTATATAACATTATTTATATTATCACTTGTATTGGTGATCATATTTCCCAAGTATATAATTTCCTCACCTATCAGTATGCCTCTTGATCATTGGTCTTACCATTTCATTGAACGTTTTCAAGCCAAAGGAGTGCTTAAAGGCTATTTGAACAATACTAAGCCATATTCACGTGACGAGATGGCAAAGATGATCTTCCATATATTAAACGAGGAGCAAAAAGGCAACCTTAAATTGACAAAAATTGAAAAGGGTCAGCTTGATGAACTAAAACAGGAATTCGCCCAAGAACTCAGTGAACTTGGTATGACAAGCATAAAAGGAAGGAAGCATCTTGTAGATTGGGTTAAAGATGATAAAAATGGCATAGTGCAGATGAGCTATAATCAAAATACGACTGTTAAAAGAGGAACAGAGGACCATAATATTTATAAAGGCACTTATCAAATCTTAGTTCGTGGCGATTTTAACGATAGTTTTTTCTTCAACCTTGATAGTAGAGCGTCTTACGAAAAAAGCGATGAACCTCGCCCAATATGGATCCCATATTATACTCGTTATCCTTGGGAGGCAATATCAAACTCTTATGTAGTTTTAAAATTGCCTTGGACTGATATTCAAATAGGCAAAGACCAAATTCTATGGGGAACTGGCTATAACGGCGTAATAGGATTAGCAAGTGTTGATAGGACTTTTGATATAATAAAATTTCCAATTGAATTTTGGAGAATAAGATATACGAATATACTCGGTTTTCCGCGTGATGAGTTGATAGAAAGTGGACGGACAAGTATCGTCACAAAATACTTAGCAGCACATAGAATAGAAGCTAATGTTATGCCGGGTTTTGTTATCTCTTGGCAAGAAGCTTATATACTTGCAAAAGGTTTTAATATAGAGCTGATAAACCCTATCACACCATATCAGATGGTAGAAGATTATCTTAGCGATGCGGGAAACAACACTATGGAAGGCGATATAGATGTTTGTCTTATACCAAATGTGAAATTCTATTTAGCTTTATTTTTAGATGACTATCACCCCGGAAAAAATCCACTTACTTATGGGGCGTTTAGATGGGCTGGATTAGGTGGTTTATTGATAACCGATCCGTTTGGCATTGATGATATTGACTTTCGCGCTGAATATGCAAGAGTGGAGCCTTGGGTTTATCCTCATAAAGGGATTATCCAAAAACCGCCATCAGCATCATCATATAAACAGTTTGATCTTCCATTAGGGCATTGGATCGGTCCTAACGCAGATAACCTATTTTTTGAGGTGAACAAATCCCTTACAAAGGACTTGCAGACTTCAATTTCATATAGCAAAGTCAGAAAGGGTGAGATAGGCGGAAGTCTATATGACTATGACGCAAAAGCTATGGACAGTGAAAAGAAATTCTTGGACGGTATCATAGAAAAAACACAAAACGTAACTTTATCAATAATATATAGATGGCAAGATTCAAATATAAAATTAAGCTATTCTATTATAAAAATTGATAATAAGCAGTCGGAGAGAGCCAAATTGCCGTCTGCTTTTTCAGGAAAAGAACCTTGGAAGGCTGGGAATAATTGGTCTCAAAATATCTTAAATGTCAGCTTAACTTTTAAATATTAGCAAACACAAGGAATAGCTACTCCTTGTAACATTGAGAGTTGGAAGTCAACGGTTTATAGAACTTGGGAGGAAATATAATGAGTAACATAAAACATGCCAAGATAAATGATCTTATGGAAAAAAAGGGATTAGATGCGGTATTAATATCAATGCAAGGCAATTTCTCTTGGTTTTCTGATGGTGGACGAGGTCATGTCGCTATGGCTACTGAGTCAAGCGTTGCGTCATTTTTCATAACAAGAGACGAAGTATTTCTCATAACAAATAATATAGAGGCTCAAAGACTAAAAGAAGAAGAGTTACCAAATTTAGATTGTGTAATTAAAGAGCATTTCTGGCATGATAGAGGTCAAAGAGATAAGATAATTAATGAACTATGCAAGGGGAAAAATGTCGGTTCAGATACAGATATTAAAGGTATGATAAATATCGCTCAAGATATTGCCGAATTGCGATATATTTTGACTGATGTTGAGGTATCGCATTATAAAGAGTTAGGCAAAGATTGTGGAGAAGCCATTGGAAAAGTCTGCAAGTCTATGAAGCCAGGTCTTTCTGAGTTTGAGATCGCTGGAATAATGGCAAAGGAGTTATATAGCAGAGAGATAACTCCTGTTGTCCTTTTGATCGCAGTTGATGATAGAGTGGAACGTTACCGTCATCCTTTGCCGACAAATAAACGTGTTGAAAGATATGGTATGATCGTTATATGTGGACGAAAGTATGGATTGATCGCATCTGTAACTAGGTTGTTCCATTTCGGCAAGTTATCTGATGAACTCAGGCGAAAACATAATGCGGTTGTTGAGGTAGATACCGCCTTTATTTCTGAGACGCGCCCTGGTGCTGTGATAAACGATATTTTCGCAATAGGACAAAAAATGTATGCAGATAAGGGCTTTCCAGGAGAATGGAATTATCATCATCAGGGAGGTCCCGCTGGATATGCCCCACGTGATTTTGTTGCTACACCGGGAAATATGAACAAGGTTCTTAAGCCTCAGGCGTTCGCTTGGAATCCATCTATAAAGGGGACAAAATCAGAGGATACGATTATAACAACTGATAGAAAACCTGAAATTATAACAGCTACACCTGATTTTCCGATGATCTCGGTTAAATACAAGGACGAAGTTTGGGAAAGACCAGATATATTGGAAATATAGTGAAAAGTGAGGCTATTACCTATGATCAGATTGGATGAAAAAGCATGCTTCAAAACTAGGGGGGCTATGTTATGAGCGATGATTTAAAAAAGGGATTTTTAATCGCTATAAAAGATTCTTTTGAAGCATATAATGAATACGGGGCGAGAAGTAATAAAAAACTGATTCAAATTCACGAATGGTTTGCAAATGAAATCATTTCCGAACTTGGGGAAGGCTATTCAATCAAGAGTTTAGGAACGGGTGGAGAGTACAAAATAGAAGGAAAGTATTATCCTAAGATATTGGATATAACAGTTCTCAGCGATCAAAAACCGATAGTAACTTTAAGTTTTAAATTTGTGACTTCTAACTATACTCAAAATTCAAATAACTATTTTGAAAATTTACTTGGAGAAACTGCAAATATCAGAAGAACTGGTGTTGGATTTGCCCATTTTCTCGTATTAAGAGGATCCACTCCATATTACTATAAAGCAGAAGGTAATAAACGAGGACAGCTAAAAAAAATGGAAAAATTATCTGAACATCATATAAAAAAATATATTGAACTTTTTAAGGACATAGATTTTCCTCATAAACCGGATGCATTAGGTATGGCAATAATTGATTTTGATGTAAACAGAAATCCTTGTTTTACTAATCTGAAAGAATTAGGATTACAGGAAGAAACCATAAAAATAATAGAAACTAACTTTTCAGTTGAAACATTTATAAAAAAGGTAAGAGCGTTATGCGAACTGAAAAAATAAGTAATTTACCCTTTTATATGAAAGTTACCCAGAAAAAGACAAACGGAATAGTTTATACTCCACGATGGATAGTTGACTTTATTCTAGATGGTATTGAATATAAACATAATATTTATAATAAAAAAATTATAGACCCATCATGTGGGAGAGGTAATTTTTTGATAGTTGTTGTGGAAAGATTTTTAAAAGATTGTATTGAGAACAATTTAGATTTAGATGAAATTAGAACAATATTACATAATAATATATTTGGTTTTGATATTGATGAAAATGCTATTATTAAATGTAAAGCCTATCTGAACGATATTACTTATAAATATGGAATAGATGAAGTTGATTGGAACATCTTATATACTGAAAGTGAATTAAAAAATTTATATCCTTATACTTATGAATACTTCTTGGCTATCAAAGACAGATTACTATTAAGAGATAAA
>DTPJ01000226.1 GCA_011334435.1 Candidatus Poribacteria bacterium
GGTTGTCAAAGTGATCGTATTAATTGATCGTTTAGAAGGTGGTAAAGAAGTTCTTAAAAGCAAAGGTTATGATGTTTTATCAGTCTTTACAAGAGACGATCTTCTCACAAAATCCCTCTAAATTTCTTTTTTCTTAAGAATCATATTATACAAGGAGTTAAGTTATGAAAATTTATCACGGTTTATTAGCCTATGTTATACTCGCCCTATTTTTCCAAATACAAGGATGCGGTGGCAAAAGCGCTATGGGACCAGACTGGTTTCTCAATCCTCCTAAAGATAAAGATTACATATATGCCTCTGCGACTGATTCATCTTCAAATATGCAATATGCCATAGACAAGGCATCAAGCCTCGCACGCGATCAGATTGCCAACACCGTAGGGACAAAGGTTATGTCTATGTTTAAGAGATTTCGTGAGGAAGTCGGCGAAGGCGAAACTCCTGAATTTATGACAATGACAACTAATGTCTCAAAACAAGTGGTATCAGAAGTTATATCAGGAACTGAGGTTGTCAAAAAAGAGGTTTCACAGAAAGGCAACGTTTTTCACGCTTACGTGCTTATGAGAATGCCAATAGGTGAAGCTAATTCCGCATTAATGGCAAGGATAAAAGCTAACCAAAACCTTTATACACGATACAGAGCTTCACAGGCATTCAAAGAGCTTAATGATGACGTAGAAAAATATGAAAAATTTAAAAGACAACAAGGCATGTAGAATATTAAATAATGGATACTGGATGGTGGATATTGGATATTTGAGCATATCCCGTATTGTATATCTTATTTTTTTTATACAGATAACATTTATCTTTTCAGTTCAGTGTCTCGCCGAGGATGGAAAACCTTATCTTGAAAGCGGAATAAAGGCTTACGATAAGGATGCAGACTTTGATAAAACTATAACAGAAATAAAAAAAGCTATACAGATAGGCTTAAAAGATAAATCCGACCAAATTCAAGCCCATCTTTATTTAGGATTTGCATATATTGCCAAAGGAAAAAGAGTTGATGCCATCGTTGAATTTGCAAAAGCGATAAACCTTGATCCTGATACAAGTCTTGACCCGAAAATCTATTCTAACAAGATCATATCAGTTTTTAACGAGACAAAACAAAGCCTTGTTGATTCGCTTACTGTCGTATCTACTCCAGGAGGTGCTGATGTCTTTTTAGATGGAAAAAAAGTTGGCATCACTCCCATAAAGATAAGCGGTGTCCTCGTCGGTGAACATTCATTGACGGTAGTTAAAGACTATTATCAGTCCAAAAGCTTAACCGTCCAAGTATATAAAGCAGAGGAGAACAGGGTTGGGGTTCAGCTTGATAAAGCGGAGATTGAAATTTTGTTAGATTCAATTCCAACCGGTAGTAATGTATATATTGACAATAACCCATTAGGAAAAACTCCATTATCATTAAAAATATCATTAGATAAGGAATTAAATGTTAAACTGTCAAAAGAGGAATATCTTGATAAAGAGCTGAAAATAAGGCTTTTGCCAAATGGCGTAAATATTGGCACAGATAAGTTTTTCGCGGTAAAAGATAATGTTGCAGAAGTTATAGCTGAATTAAGCCCTGCCCCAGCTCCCGGAAGCCTAAGAGTCATAACATCTCCGCCAGATGCAATAGTTTATCTTGATGGTGTGGAAGTTGGAAAAACCCCTTTAACTATGCCAAAAATTACTCCCGGAAGCAGAGAGATCAGAGTCAGTATTTCCAATTTTGATAGTTTGACAAAGAGAATATCAATAATCAGCGATAAAGAAACTGTAATTGAATTTTTATTAGGTGGAATTATAAACTTTACATCGGTGCCTACCAATGTTCAGGTATATTTAGATGGCAAATACATAGGCTTGACACCGCTTAAAAGTGATAGACTTCCCGTAGGTTCACATCAGATCAGATTCGCAAAGGACAAGTATAAGGACAAAAACATGACTGTAATATTGGAAAGAGGTCAGGAAATGGATGTAAGTGTCCGATTAATACCTCAAAAAGGGTCTTTATCTGTTTCATCTGACCCGCCTGATGCAGAAGTGTATCTTGATGGAAAATTAATAGGAAAAACACCTTTGGTGATATATGGAGTTTTGATAGGCAAATATTCGCTCAAAATTACAAAATCTGGCTATGAGGATTATAATACCGCAATTGAGATCGCCGAAAATGACCTTTCATGGCATTTTGTTAGGTTAATTAAGAGATGAGTAAACAGCTTTTAATGTTCAGTTTTCAATTTCTAACGTTCAGTTTTCAATTTTCCCCCTTTGGAAAATGGGGCAAGGGGGATTTAAGAATAGCTTTAAAATATGCCATAAGTTTGTTGTGTGTTTTTATCTTATTTATCGGTTGTGCTCCAACTTGGAATGGCAAAGTGGTCTATCTTGACGATGGAAAGTTAGTCATCAAGCCTGAAAGCACAGAGAAGATCAAAAGTGGTCAAAAAGTGTTGATATATCGTCAAAAAACGATAACTCATCCTATCACAGGTGAGGAATTAGGCATGATCAAAGATAACATAGCTGAGGTGCCTGTCGTATGGGTTAGAGAAAAATCAGTGACCGCTTTTGCAGAAGACCCTTGGTTTGATATGATGGCTGTTGATGATAATGCAAAAGCTGTTCGTAGATCAGTCAAGCCTTCAAGTGGGTCGGTAATTGAGATTGGGAAAGTAATGGATGTGGATACTAAAAATAGGACAGTAAAAATTGCAATAGATCAAGGAAAAATCCCATCAAGCACAGAAAATCTTGTAGTTATAAAATATTCTGATATAATAATTGATCCAGATACAGAGAAACCTATCGCACTTAAAGTTGAACCTGTGGCAACTATCAAGAAAATAGATAATTCACTTTTTTCTTATGAGCCAGTTAATACTATAAGTTGGGTAGAAATTGATGATATTGTCGTCAAGAGAGATGGCGATATGATAAAGGAGTCAATATGGTTTCAAGATGCCCCAGATAATTTTTCCGAGACATCTCTTTTCAGGCGAAATTATCTCAGAGCCATAAGATATTATAACTCTCAGCTCTACAAAGAGGCTATTGTTGAACTTAACACTGTTATTCAATCAGACCCCAAATATGAGGATACCGCTTATCTTATGGGAATGAGTTATGCAAAACTTAACAGGGACGAAGAGGCGATTAAATTTTTAAATGATTACATAAGTCAAAATAAAAGCGATGTAAAAGCATTGATAATATTAGCGTATATTTATCAAAAGCAGGGCAAATTAGCAGAATCCGCTGACATCTATGAAAAATTAGTTGATCTTATGCCGAAAGAATCGCAATTATGGGTTGACCTCGGCGACATTTATCAAAAGATCGGCGATAAAAACAAAGCAGAAAACGCTTATAAAAAGGCTTTGGAGATCGATCCGAATAACGAAGAGGCAAAATTTGAATTTCAGAGAAATATAAAGCAGTGAGTTACATGGTAATGCAGAGGCAGAAATTAAGTAAAAATAAGCTTGGGGAAAATAAAAACATGGCAGTGAGATGGATGAGGGTATCCGTAAGCCCAAGAGATTTTCTTTATATATCAAATATACTCTCATTATCAAGAATAGCTCTTTTACCTATAATCATCTTTGGTCTTACAAAAGATACAAATGCACATAGAATTTTGACTATAACAGTTATGGTTATCGCTATGCTCACAGATAGCTTTGATGGGTTTTTGGCAAGACGACTTAATCAAGTGACTGCTTTAGGAAAAATTCTCGATCCTATTGCTGATAAATTCTGTATAGGCTCTGTTGCAGTTGCTGTTACGATCTTACGAGATTTCCCCTGGTGGGCGATGGGGTTTATTATTATCAGAGACTTAGGCATTATCATCTGCGGCTTTACGATGGTAGAACGTTGGACTGTAATCACATCGTCAAATATATGGGGCAAATCAACGTCATTATTCCAATCAATATCAATATTCGCTTATGCTTTTGGATTGCCATATAAAACCTATCCATTAGTGGTAGCTTTGGTGTTTACTGCTATTTCTGCGATTAGCTATGCCATAGAATTTTACCACTTAACAAATGCAAAGAATAAAAAAGTCTAAAATTTAATAAGTGGTTGCAACCACTTGTCTTAGCTATAAAAGATACGAGTTGATATTTTGTCATCTTGTATCTTTTTCTTTTTATCTGAGATAAGATGAAAGGGGAATTGTGAAAAATTTCTGGCAAAAAACGGAGACTTCTATCTGGACAAGCAGTTTATTATTGATGGCATACTCTACATTTCTTGGACGTTTTGGTGGCGGATTGATGGATGGTGCTAAAACTAACTTTCTTGTTAATACGCTGAATCTTAGCGGTGGGCGAGTTTTACTGCTGGAAGGGATAAGAGAGTTACCGGGATTAGCTTTGATGTTCGTTGTCGCATTATTTATGCGGATGCCATTATCGCAAAGCTCCGCTATATCCATTTTTATCATGGGGATCGGATTCTTTTTGTATGCCTTCGTGCATTCGTATTTGGCTTTGATAGCTGTCGTTGTCCTTTCAAGTTTAGGAATGCACATGTCCATACCTTTAACAGGTGCATTAACTATGAGTTTAACGACAAAAATCCAGATAGTTAAGATTGATCTTATTTATGAAAGTTGTTATAATACATCGTGTCAGCTTTTATTTTTCTGATATAAAAATTGATGTCATGGAGGGATCATTATGAGTAAGCCCAAAGTTTTATATATTCCGACGGTTAGCCACACTGACAGGGTGTTTAGAAAAGAGACTTTTGAGCGAATGCTTGACATTTTTGAC
>DTPJ01000649.1 GCA_011334435.1 Candidatus Poribacteria bacterium
GGGATAAAGGGGGATTTTTGAAATGTTTGGAAAAATTTAATTTTAGCAGAAAGTATTATTTTCACTTATTCTAGAAAATGTCCGAACTAATGTCCTAAGTTCAGAAATTATATGAGCTTTTTTGGAAAACTGTTGCAATGTTATATAAATTATGCTAAATTATTAATAGTTTTCAATTTTGAGTTTATGGCAATTCATTGCAAATTAGTTGTTAAATATGGACAGGGGTTACAATAATTAAAATTATGAAAGGAGTTATAATAATGGCAAAACCGAAGCTTTCAATTGGCAGTTGGGCTTATACTTTCGGTCCTTACACAGATCATCCAATCCCTTTTGACGAGGTATGTAAAAAGCTCGGCGAATTAAAGTTTGATGGCGTTGAAATTGGTGCTTTCAGACCTCATATCCATCCTGACGATTATCCTATGAAGAAGGATAGAGATGGGGTTAAAGCGCTTTTAGAGAAAAATAATTTAGGCGTTTCTGGCATTGCTGCTGATTTTTGGTCGCCACCATGTCCTCCGGGTTCAGATGAAGCTCAAAAAAATGACACTTATTTCAATCTTTTCAAGAAAAATCTCCAACTTTGTCTTGATCTTGGCTCAAAAGCTATCCGTGTTGATACCGTAGCACCTCCGGATAAAGGCGTTGTCGGCGTAGACCCAAAAGTTGCATGGGATCGCACTGCAAAGCTATGGAATAGATGCGCCCAAATCGCACAGGAAAATGGCGTCCTTGTAGTTTGGGAATTTGAACCGGGATTCTTATATAATAAACCAAGTGAAGTCGTCAAAATGGTTGAGGATGTCAATCATCCTAATTTCAAAGTCCTGTTTGATACAAGTCACGCTTATATGTGTAGTGTTGTTGGTGCAAGACAAAGCGGAACAAAAGAAATATTAAAAGGCGGAGTAGTTGAATTCGCACAAATGTTGAAGGGCAAAATCGGACATCTTCATCTTATTGACTCCGATGGGACGTTGCATGGCGATGAAACAAGCACTCATCGTCCATTCGGTGAAGGTTTTGTTAAATTTGACGAAGTTATCCCTGCCATCTACGAAGCGGGATTTAAAGGTGAATGGTGGACAATTGACCTTTGCTTCTGGCCAGAGGCATGGGAAGTTACCGAAGCTGCAAAGAAATTCCTCGCTCCATTTATGGAAAAATTCGCATAATGATATTTTAACATTCCCCCTATATTCCAAAAAGGGGAAGATTTATAAGGAGAATGAGTAATGGCTGGAAAAATGAAAGCTCAGGTATTTTATGAACCGCTAAAAATGAAGTTGGAAGAGATTGATATTCCAAGAATCGCCGATGATCAGGTGCTTGTCCGTGTTAAAGCATGTGGTATCTGCGGATCGGATATTGCGTATTACTATGGCGATAGCCCTTTGGAAACTCCTGATGGAAAAGGTCCGTTGGTTTTGGGGCATGAATTTTCTGGTGAAGTTGTTGAGGTTGGCTCACTTCCATCAAAACTCGGACTCTTTAAGCCCGGCGATAGGGTTGTTGTTGACCCTGTTCAATATTGCAATGCTTGTGAAATCTGCAAAAAGGGATACGTCAATCTTTGCGAAAAGAAAACTGTTCTCGGAGTTTCAGTAAACGGCGGATTTGCGGAATATTGCGCCTCACATTATACAGGTTTGCATAAACTTCCCGATAACGTCTCATTTGAACATGGAGCATTGACCGAACCATTGGCAGACGCAGTTTATGCCCTGAAAAAAGCCCAAGTTTCTCCGGGCGATTTCGCTGTTGTCATCGGTCCAGGCGCTATTGGATTAATGATGGTGCAATTGCTTAAATCCAGTGGTGCTGGAAAGGTCGCCCTTGTTGGAACAAGAGATTATAGGCTTGAAGTCGGCAAAAACATGGGAGCTGATATTATTATAAACAATAGCGAGAAGAACTCCAAATATTACACGCCAGACCTAAAAGCGACGATCAGTGATTTAACCGATGGCAAATTTGCAGATGTTGTTATGACTCCAACCGGATCAGTTCCTGCTATGGAATCAGCCTTTGAAATTTCTGGCAGAAGGGCAAGGATAGTATTCTTTGGACTGCCCGGAGCAAACGATTTCATCAGAATTCCCGCTTTAAACACGATATTTTGGGATAAGACCATATTATTCTCATGGCTTGCCCCGCTTACTTGGCCAATTGCTTTGAATGCGTTAGCTAACAACCTCGTCAATGTGAAACCATTGATCACGCATTCTATGAAGCTCGACGACTTAGTTCAGGGGATCGCTGACGTCAAGAGTAGAACCGGCAATGTTATGAAGGCTGTTGTGACGATATAATTAGCAATCAATGCAGGGGCGAACGATTGTTTGCCCTTGCTTGTCAGAGATATTTGCTAATATAATTTTTATTCTTATATTCCTTGATCATATTTTCATCAAGCGGATATTTGCCATATCTTCTTGCGAATTCTACCATAGCTTTATAATTCTTGGGATTTACGCCTGGGTGTATGCTATTGCTGGACGCGAGGATATATCCTCCGCCAACACCAGCTTTAGCTATCGTCTCTTTAACTGCGGATTCTACCTCGTCAAGCGTGCCATGAGTTAAAACCTCAGTGCAATCTATATTGCCTATAACTGCTATTCTGTCGCCATAGATTTCTTTTACTTTTCCAATGTCCATCCCTGCTATCGGCTCAATTGGATCAAGTGCATCAATTCCCGTATCAACTATCATATCAATTATTGACCATATATTGCCGTCTGTATGTTTTATAAAGGGAACGCCTTTGGATTTGGCAAGATCAACCATCTCTTTTAAGTAAGGCAAAATAAATTCCTCAAACAAGTTAGGCGACATAATCGGTGCAGTCCTATATGCGTAATCGTCACCTGTTAGAATAATATCTGCGCCCTCTTCAATCGCCCTTTCAGCAACTCGTCTTTTATAGTTTATAACTATCTCAGCTAACCGTTTGGCAAATTCAGGATTTTCTATGTAGTCAACTAAGAGATTGTCCAAACCGTGCAAATAATGCGAAAATTCAAATGCGTCATGGGTAAGAAATACAATGGCTTTTTCGCCTTTAAATCGCTTGACTGCATTTTTAAGGGAGTTCAAGCGATGATCTGCGTCTGAGTCTGGCGGGACATATTTATCAAGATCAGATTCTGTCTTTATAGGTCCGCCTGATGGATAAGGGATACCATTTGGTTCTATTGTCCACATTATCCCCCATTCATCTTTTAATTTTGTATCGCTTAATTTGGTGAGTTGTTGGTCTTCAAATATTGTTATTCCATCAAGCCCTTCTTTTTCAACGAAATCTTCATAGCTGATGTTTCCATATAAAGCCTCTATCACTGGTCTATTTACGATCAACTCCCATACGGGAACTGTGTCTGGTTCTTGTCTTTTTAATGCGGTCATTATCCTTTCATAACCATTCATTTTTTGTCCTCATAATAAAGAGAGCAGAAGGACACCTATGTCCCTCTGCTAAGAGACGATTTAAGACAATATTAATCTAATGCTTTAATTTCGCCCCATTTAGTAGTAAGTTTTCCATTCTTATTAACAGTCAAAGCAACTGATTTATTCATATTTTGCTGAATTTCTGCTTCGGTTAAAGCACCATTCCAATATTGGACTTCATCAATTACGCCGGGAAAATGTCTATTAGAACCGAAATCCTGATCCGGTCCATATCCGCCGATCCACGCTGGGACATCAGATGAAAAAAGCCCCTCAGTATTTGCGACCTCAGCTTCCATTTTTCCATTGATAAAAACTCTTATATTTGCTTTATCATAGGAACCAGCAATATGTGTCCATTCACCTGTTTTAACATCTGTTTTGCTTTCAGCACTAGGCCATGTATTGCCTTTTCCTGATATATACATACGCACTTTTGCAGCAACAAAACAAAGAAGATATTGACGTCTATTGGTGTTATCTCCCCATTTTTGAACAACAGCACTTAAATCATTATACTTGGAAGGCTTAACCCATGCTTCAAGTGTAACACCATCTTTAAAATTTAACATGTCATTGCTTTTTATTGCCACTTGTGAAGTCACGCCATCAAATTCAAGGGCTTTGCCAAATTTTCCATCAACAGGTTTGGCATCTTTGATCTCGCCATTATTACCATTTCCTGTAACATCTCTGGCTTTTCCGTCGTCAAAAGTATAAGCTGCAATCAACTCAGCTTTACAAAATCCTAACGTCGCAAAGCTCATAGATAAAAAGATTACTAAAACGCATATATAAACGATTCGCATATAAAACCCTCCTATTAAAACCGATTGAGAGACAAAATTTTCCTTGCCATGAATCTGTTGTTTAGAGGCATTGTAACAAAAAAGAAAACTCTACGTCAATATTTTTTGATGTTCAGACATGAGTTCGGACAATTTATTATCCAATTAAATTATCCATGAAAATCACTCTAAATTTCCCTTTTCCAAAGGGAGACTTTTTGTGCTTTTTCTTTTCAAAAGGGGGGACTTTAATGAATTCCTCATTTAAAAAAGATCTTTTTAATTTCCGGAAGATCAAGGCATAAATATTAAGTTAGGAGCTTTTAACCCCGAAGGTGTGATATATTTATTCACAATTCTTAATCAATTTTCAACAATGATCTGATAAAATTTTTGTCTGAAATCAACGATCCCTTCCTTCGTCGCATCAGGATGGACTCTATTAGTAAGCAAGGTTGCAAACATACGACGTTCAAGATTAATCCAAATGGCAGTTCCAGTGAAACCGCTATGATATAGCGTCCCATCTGATAGAATTATCCAACCA
>DTPJ01000145.1 GCA_011334435.1 Candidatus Poribacteria bacterium
AATGTTAAGGCGTTTAGCTTAAATATACATTTGAAACAATGATGTAAAAATGGTTTGGGTTGTATTAAGGGTAAGAGTATTATGTCTGAATCTCTGTTTGAACACTACTTCTTCCTAATTTTCTGTAATGCCTTCAGAAGTTCTATGTACCTTGTGTAAAGGATCTTACATCCATGGTTGGATTGAGAAACATTTTGATGCATCGTTACTGGCTAGTTGATGATGAGAGAATTTATGAAGCTGTAAAAGACGACTTTAAATGTGTGAGGGAGCATAATGGAATTTTCCTAGAACTTTAGGAAAATGGTTTAAGTAATTCATTGCTATTCTTCCCTTGAAAATAATAGGAAAATTTCATTATGGTCGTTATAGGACGTGTTTGCACCTTTTTCTAAAGTTCTAGGTTGTTAGTGTTTGAATGTAGTTTTATAACAAAGTTTGTATGTGGCGTATATTCCTGAACTTCCAGGTTGCTTTGAGGCTGTAAATCCATGTTCGACACTTAGATCTTCATGTGTGTAAAGGTCTTTTACACCACTTATTTTGGAAGCAAGTTGGGCATTGAATTCATATAGATATTTTGCATAGTCATACGCTTTTATGGGTTCTTTGGGTGTGGTGTAGCTGATGTCAAATACATACCATGTGCCGTTAATCATTGCTTCAGGCATTGCATGATCCACGTTTTCAAAAATGACGATTCTGGTTTCGCAACCAAACGCATCTCTAAGAAGTGCGGTTAATCCAAGTGCAAAGTCTTCACAAGCTCCTGTGCCAGCGACAGCCGCCAACCTATTTGTAAATATTCTGCTTAAATTGCATAGGGGATCCATCCCGTTTATCTCTATGAGGAACTGTCTCGGTTTTGGAATGGGTTTTCCGTAGGTGAAAATGAATTTACTATTGTACTCAACTGCAATATTCCAGACATTTTCCAGTGTACATGCACCACTATATCGTGTCTTTAGTTCCCTAACATTCTTAGGGTATAAGCTTTCAACAGATACATACAATTCCATCGAGTAGAAGATGACCGTAAAGATAGCTATTATAGCGAGTAAAAATGGCCAACATTTCACACCATGTAATAAGTGACGTGTAAATAGGACTGCCAAAAGTAGCCATGGGAATGCTACAGCAAATAGTGCTAGAAATAATGACTCTCTCATCAATGTATACCAAATGCTATCACATAAGGTAAACAGTATCAAAAATAAAACAACAATAAGTATAAAGTAGTGCAATAATGATGCCAAGACTATTAGTCATTTTTTGACGATATAAATAAAGTAACATTTTTTGAATTTTTCTATTGTTGCCAATTGTAGCAATACAACTGGAAGCAATATAAACAATTTAGAAAAGGGAATACTGTCCACTCCATAATATAACAGTAAATTGAAGAAAAATGCTGTGAAGAACAATACTGTACAGAATAAAGCCAATAAGGTGCACAAACATGTAAGTTCAAGGTGCTTTTGTCGAAGTTCCCCCTTCTCCATCTTCATATCATGTTCGTATAAACATTTGTGTTGCAAACAAAAAATATTAATTAATTGAAGCAACAAAATGACTCAAAGATTAGGACAAATAGAACTTTTTTACAAACAGGAAAGGTAGCGTTAAGCTTAATTGTGTTATTTAGCAAAATTATTTATGATTTAATAATGAAAGTGCTTTATGTAACTGGGTTGGGATCTTTAACAGGAGGCGGGGGAAACAAAAGAGTTTTTGAAATACTTAAAAGGGCAAGAAAGTTCAACGTAGATTATGTCCCTGTATTAGAGGAGAGGAATTATCCTTTCGCGTTAAAATCCTTCCCGGAGTTGGGGAATGTAATAAGGGAGATAGGTGGATACGCTATTAATTTAAGGCCAAACAGTAAATTCCCTTTAAGTTTATATATGAATATACCTAGTGTTTCTTCAAAGATAGCAGAAATAGCAAGAAATGAAAAGGTGGATTTAATACTTTCTGCTCATGAATCTTTTGATCTGATTCATATAGTTAGATTAGCATCTAAAGAGACTTCAATTCCTTGGAGCACCATTTTACAGTTGACTCCAATAATTGGTACTTTAAAATGTGAAGTTCGAGGACCTTTGGACGCTATTAAAGAGAGTGGAGCAGGTGGAAACTTTTTAAAGATTCTCGTTAGATATTCTAAAATGGTAAGCATAATTAAAAACTTAAAAGAAACTTTGTCACTAGCTGTGAGCTTCTCCATTCCATATGAATTAAGTTTCTTCTGCCCAGAACTGAAAATAAAGGTTTTAAATCCATCAGTTGGAGTAGATGAAGAAATAAGTAGTGCAAAGCCAATAAATGCTGATTTTGATGCAATTTATTTTGCTAGATTACATCCATTAAAAGGTTTACTTGATATCCCCTTTATATGGAAAAAAGTTGTGGAAAATAAGCCTGATGCAAAACTGATAGTAGCTGGAAGTTGGCAAAGTATGGAGTACAAGTATGAATTTTATAACTTGTGTAAAAAATTGGATATATGCAAAAATATCGAATATGTAGGATTTCTCCCGAAGAGAACATTATATAGTTATGTAAAATCAGCTAAATTACTCGTGTACCCATCATATCTTGATGCATTCCCTCTAACAGTTATAGAAGCTCTTGCATGTGGAATCCCAGTTGTGGCATACAATATTGTCCCAATTAGGTTATCGTTTAGAACTAAATCTGTGATAAAGGTGAGAAGTCAAGAGAAATCAAAGTTTGCTGAGTGTATTATAAATATCCTTGAAGATGAGGAATTGCGTAAAAGATTATCAAATGATGCTCTAACTTTTGCATCTAAATATAATTGGGACTCAGCCGCGAAGGAAGAATTTGATTCAATTAAGGGAGTTTTAAGTTACTGGGAGGAAAAGATGCAGATATGAATAGAAATGTTAAGGATTAGATAAATTTAAGAATTGAAGTTTAAGATAAAAATTAGCCATAAATTATTCTATTTAAATTAAAATGTGCTTTCATATGTTTATCATTTAGGGAGGGGGGAATATTAAGATTGGAGTACTAATACCTAGCATAAGTTTAGGGGGAGCTGGTAGAGTCGCATTGAATCAAGTTAAGTATTTTAACAAAAATGGACATAAGGCAAAACTTTTAACATTAACACCATTAAAACTCGAGGAGGTAGAATGTGAAAATATTGGTTTGAATAAAACCTTACCAATAATGAAGACTTCGATACCAGTACTTGTTAACATAATGTGGGGAATGAGTATTAAAAATGTGGATGTAGACTTAATAGTTGCTCATGGAATATCATCTATATTGTCTTTAAGAATTAAAAGAAAGTATGGAGTAAGATACGTTAACTATATTCATCATCCAAACAGCTTTCTACATGGAGAACCCATACATGAACATGAAGAACATAATATCCTAGGGCCATTATCAATATATCCATTTAAATTATTGTGGAATAAGCGTAAGTTAGCAGAAAAAGATATAGAAAGTATTAAAAATGCTGATCATAATTTCGTTAATAGTAAAAGAACACTTGATTTTATGTTTAAAATTTATGGAAATATTAAAGCTAGCGTATGTTACCCAGCAATTAACGATGACTTTCACAAATTTACCCCAAAGTTAGAAGATAAAGGAAATTATGTTCTATATGCATCTAGGCATGTAGAGCAAAAAGGTTTTCATATGCTCCCAGAAATACTTTCAAAGATTAATAATAGAGCCAAACTCATAATAGCTGGCAAACCTACAAATTTAACAAAAAAGGTTCTCGATGAATTTAGGAGGCTTAATTTAAATGATAGGGTAATATTAAAGGTTAATGTGAGTGACCAGGAGCTAATAAAACTTTATGGTCAATGCAAAGTCTTGATATTTCCAGCAATAAAGGAAGACTTTGGATTAAGTCCATTAGAAGGCATGGCTACCGGATGTATTCCAGTAATCTGGAATGATGGAGGAGGAATAGAGGAGATAATTCAAAATCATAAAGAATTTTTACTTGCCAAACCATATGATATCGACGACTACGCTTCAAAAGTAAATACGCTATTAACTGATGATGAAAATTATCGTGATATTCTGAATGAAGCAAAAAATATTTCTAGAAATTTCTCATGGGATTTGCACATTAAAGAAGTAATCGGAAAAATTAGTGGTGAAGTTTAGATGAAATGTAACGATAAAGAAGATGTCTTAAGTGTAATAGTCTTATCTAAAAATAATGGATATACCATCGAAGCCACTCTTAAAAGTATTCTTAAAGCTGAAGTCCCAGATAAGTGCAAGATAGAAGTAATAGTTGTAGATGCCCGTAGCACTGACAACACACCAAAGATTTTAGCTAAATTTAAGGATAAAATAAAGGTGGTATATGATGAAGGGCGAGGTATAGGTATAGCTAGAAATATAGGAGTACTGTCTTCTAAGGGTAAGTATATTTGTTTTGTAGATGCAGATTGCATAGTTTCACGAGATCATTTCAAAAAGATACTACAGGCATTCAATGAGGGAGGAGACGTATTAGACGTAAATAGCCGCTTCCCTCTCAATTACATAAAGCAACTCAAATTACCCAAATTGTCGAAAATTGAACTTTCAATATGGAGAGTTGGAAGAGTTGGTGAGGAAAGAAATTGGAAAAATATGTGCTTCGCTGGAGGTGCTTTCATCTCATTTAGGAGGGAGGTTTTTTTAAAAGTTGGAGGTTTTTGGGATTTCCCCCCTTATGGCGCAGATGACTTAGATTTCAGCTATAGAGCCTCGAAACTAGGTTATAAGGTAAGGA
>DTPJ01000730.1 GCA_011334435.1 Candidatus Poribacteria bacterium
ATGCCGATCACTTAATTATGAAGAGGTTAATTATGGAAAGATGGATATTATTTCTATTTCTTATTTTATTTATATTTGCGATTTGCGATCTGTCACAAGTTTTTGCATTAAGCCAGATCAAATTTGATAAAGAATTCAGCGGAAAAGGCTCAGGATTAGGCAAATTTGGAAAAACTCTGAGTTTTGCCTTTGATGAAAATAACAATATCTATGTCAGCGATAAAGAAAATAAGATGATCCAAAAACTTGATCCCGAAGGCAATTTTATTATGCAATTTCCTGAGTCTTTAACAGAAGGTTCACCATTCAATTCTCCAAATGACATAGCAGTTGATAATCAAAATAATATATATGTCTCCGATTGGGGAAGCAAATATATTGATGGAACGGATAATCCAAGATTATATTTCTTCAGTCCTTGTGTGCATAAAATCACCGCAGGAAAAATTACACAGACCTACTTCATTGACGAATTCATACCTAAACCAAAAGTCGTCACACCTGGGACATTTATTGTTGACGAAAATGGCAAATATGGATGGGCAATTCAGCCAAAAGAATATAATAGGGAACTGCTGATCGCTGTTGATTCCAAAGGATACCTCTACGTCCTTGATATTAAAAATAATGTCATACATAAGTTTGATCAATCAGGAAATTCAATTATCACTTTCGGCAGATACGGGTCAGGCAAAGGTGAATTTGATAATGCAAGTGATATGATCGTTGACCGAGAAGATAACATAATAGTCGCAGATAAAGGAAATAACCGTATTGTTAAATTCAATGCTTCTGGGACGGAAATTCTCACTTTCGGCGTCAAGGGGCAGTCCGAAGGGCAATTTATAGAACCTATATTCGTTATTACTAATCGTAATAATGATATAATCGTAAAAGATTCCTCAAAATTTGAAAGGATCGGATTAAAGTATCCATTCAATACAGAAGAAACAACAGATGAATATAGCATTGAACCGATAAGTGATAGAAATTTACAATTATTAGAAGCCAGAATACAGAGGATAGAAGATGCTATAAAAGAAAGCGAAAACAAAGACGAATCAGCCAAAGAGAAGTTGCTTGCCAAGCATTCAAGATATTATACCGTTATTGAGAGAATTCAGGTATTTAACAGCAGAGGCGAGTATAAAAACAAAATTATATATAAGATAGATAAAAACAACAAAGAATTGCATGACCTTGTGTTTTTAGCGATAGATCCTTTGGGAAGGCTTTATTTAAGGGATCAGGATAGAATGGTCATAAGGAGATACCGTATCAGTGGACTATTTCCCAAACTTTCTGAGATGGAAGCAACTTATACTGCCAGAACTGAAAATAGGGATGAGGATTTTTTAGAAGACTACGGAGATATAGATAAAAAGGCTGACTTAGAGGACTTGAGATTAGATAGGGCACTCAAGCAGACATTACTCGTCAATTATGATCTAAGCGAAAAATGGAATTTGTCTATGCACAATAAGCATTCCATAGCTAAACAAGATAGCACACTTAACACTCCGCCAAAACCAGAGGATAACTATGATTATACTAACAACGGTTGGGATAACAACGTCGGTATGAAGCTAAAATATATTGCGAACCCTGATCCATATAGATATAGAGAGATGAATTTTTATTCACAATTTTTAGCAGGTGCAAGCAAGTATAGAAGCGATGCTATCTTTACCAACGTTAATCAGCAAAAAACCAGACGTGAAGGGACATCAAGAGGAATTATAGTCGGTGCTGATATGGACATCCATCCAAAAGCTAATGTGATCGTTGAATATCTCAGACTCCGACCCGACCTGACAAGCAGAAATATTACCACACATATTTATGACGTGTCAGGCGATCTATACCAAATATCCAGAAGTTACAATTCAGCCAGCATAATTGTCGGCGAGATAAATGTAAAGTTTTAATTATTTTATGATCGGACATTAGTTCGGATATTTCCTAAAATAAATGAGATAATAATGACACAAATAATGGATTCCTGATGCAGTTTACCCCAAACAAAAGTTGGGGCAGGAATGACGGCGCTTACATCTAAATATCAGGCTATGTGTTTGGTTACAAGTGTAATTGGAGGTGGAAATAGTGAAAATAAAATTGTTAGTTTTAATTGCTTCTCTAATTATTTCAACCGCTTATTTCACAACTTCTGTTTTTTCTCAGGGTTATGTCTTCGTCGATCTGAAACCCTATGTCAACTCAAAGATAGTGAATACTCAATGGTGGACTGGAAACGCTGGATCATCTGATCTTGAAGAGCTTCTGGATAAGGCAAAGAACGGTGCTGAATTTGAGATGACTTGGGGAGAAAAAGTGCCATTTAAGATTATAGATGGCAATATAAGATTGTATGGAACTAACTCCGCAGGAAATCCAAAGAGTGTGGAAGGCATAAAGGTAAATCTTAAAGCGAAATCTGTCTATTTTGTCCACATGACTGGTTGGGAGAATGCAGGTGCCCCAAGTTATAAATTCGTTATGAATTATGATGACGGAAGCAAACAGGAACTTCTAATGGAAACTCATAAAAATTCAGACGACTGGTGTCATTT
Source organism: Candidatus Poribacteria bacterium (assembly GCA_011334435.1). Taxonomy (GTDB): domain Bacteria; phylum Poribacteria; class DTPJ01; order DTPJ01; family DTPJ01; genus DTPJ01. The sequence continues at coordinate 2,574 of DTPJ01000730.1, forward strand.
CCTGCACAACTCCAAGATAAAAACACGTGCCAATTTTGGAAAGAATCAGGCGTAACTTGTGGAACGGTCAGTGTCCTTGCAACCAAATGGGATAATCCCCAACCTAATAGGGCAATCAAAACTATTGACGCTATCTCATTAGAGACTGCTGCTGTCCCGGGCATCTTTGCTATTACATTAGGCGGAGCATCTGCACCTGTTGATCCGAAGAATAAGCTGGCTATGATGTGGGGACATATAAAGTCAGAAAACAGATAATATACTCATAACGAAAATGCGCGATACAATTATGATCGTTATAGTCTTAACTGTGGTATGTGTCATATCTGCGCTTTCTCTTGGAGTTGTTAATAATATCACTGCGGATAGGATTGCTGAACAGCGACAAAAAGCCAAACTTAAAGCCATAATTTCCGCCTTGCCAAGAGATAGAGTTAGATATGACAACGATCCAAGTGTAGATATTGTCAAAATTCCAGAATGGAAAGAAAGAGACGGCACAACAAAAGAAATATATCTCGGCAAGGAAAAAGGAAAAATCGTAGGATTAGCTTTTACTTCATATTCACAAGGTTATAATGGACTTATAACTATAATGATGGGAATTGATCCAAATGGAAAACTTGTCGGTATAGAGATAATAGATCATCTTGAAACTCCGGGATTAGGTTCTAGGATAGAAAGCCCTGAATTATTTAAAAATCAATTTTACAGAAAAAGCATTGAAGGATCGGATAATGGGGAATTGGTCGTCGTTAAAGGTAGAAAAGCGGACAAAAACTGGGAAATAGAGGCTTTGACAGGTGCGACTATCTCGTCTTCTGGTGTTACACAAGCGGTTAATGATGGTCTTGCAAAATTCCATCAATATAAAGATCAGATATTAAATAGCGATCAGCAAGATTAATTAAAGGGTGTATAATAATTTAAGGTGCTTTTTTGCTGATAGGGGGAAGTTATGTCAATAGCTTTGGTTAATTTGTTGGGAATAATATTGCCTGTGGTTGTTCTTGAAACGCAAGGGACAGAATTCCTCATAGATAAGAAACCTACCTTCCTATTGGGTGCAAGTTATTATGCGGGACTTGGTGCTTCCGATGAATTTATTGATAAGGATTTAAAGGAACTTAAAGAAAAAGGCTTCAATTGGATAAGGGTCTGGGCAACTTGGGGTGCATTTAATAATAACGTATCTGCTTTTGATGATGAAGGCAAAGCGAGAGAGCCTTATCTGACAAAGCTAAAAAAACTGTGTGAGAAAGCAAACGAATTAGGCATGATCGTTGATGTTACGCTGTCAAGAGGCAATGGTGTCGTCGGGTCAGGGTCGCTTCCCTCAGCAGAGTCTCATATTAACGCAGTGACAGTCCTTGCAACGGAATTAAAGCCATATCGTAATGTTTATATTGACCTTGCAAATGAACGCAATATCCAAGACCGCAGACATGTCGGATTTGATGAATTAGCTATCTTGCGAGACCGTATCAAATCAATTGACCCCCAACGTTTGGTGACCGCATCACAAGGCGGTGACATATCAGAAGAGGAACTGAAAAAATATCTTGAAATTGTTAAGGTTGATTTTATAACTCCTCATAGACCTCGCCATGAAGGTTCTCCGCAACAGACAATAGATAAAACAAAAGAATATTTTTCTATGATGCAAAAGATCGGCAGGATCGTGCCTTTGCATTATCAAGAGCCATTTAGAAGAGGATATGGTTCATGGGAGCCTACCGCTGATGATTTCCTAATTGATCTTAAAAATGCTAAAGAAAACGGCGCTTCTGGATGGTGTTTCCATAACGGCGATACACGAGGCAAAGAAGATGGACGACCAAGAAGATCATTTGATATGAGGAAAGAGGAAGGAAGGCTTTTTGATCAGCTTGATAATGAAGAAAAAAAGGTCATCAATCAAGCAAAATCAGTGATCATTGATTAACTCTCCAGTCTCAATTAATATAGAACTGAGAATTCTGAAAACCAGTTAAATCCAATTATCATAAGGATTAGAAAGCCATATAAAAATGAAAATGCTCCATATTTGTCATTCCCGCGCAAGCGGGAGTACAGAAAAATTATGATAAAGGAATGGATTCCTGCTTCCGCAAGAATGACAAGAGTTTCATAGGTGACAAACTTTTTCATAGATGGCATTTTGCTTTATCTAATGAGCA
>DTPJ01000796.1 GCA_011334435.1 Candidatus Poribacteria bacterium
ATCCGATTCGTTAAGCATTTTAACCATGGTACGACACGTCGAAGTCATCTCCGAAATGCCTTCAGGCCATCTCCATAACCATACAGGATCTATGTGTGCATTTCCTATCATGTGAATGATCATCGACTCACTCCTTAGATCATTTTAAGTGAATAGTTTGAGAAAATTGAATTTACTATAATGTTTACTTCAAAACTATTTTACATTAGGTGATATTGGTTTACTATTATATATTTTATAGGCTTTTCAATGATCTACTTTGCTAAATTGTTAAGTCTATTACTTTCACGCAAAATTTGAGTCTCTCATGCAAGTTAAATTAAGAAAATGGAAATTCACTTTGCAATCAACTTAGAATCAAATTTATCATATAAAGAAGATATTTTCTTTAGCCATTCTTTATATTGATTAAAATTAAATGGAGGTGTACCTAAAAGATAATGATTCCCAAAAGATTCTCCGTTGATTGTCCATTCTATAAGAAATAGTCGATGTTCTCCGCGTGATATTCTCAAATGATCTAATTCTTTATTTTCATTTTTTGCAACATTAAACGTGCTATTGATTAATATCTCATCAGTATCGGCATCCCTTATATTGTATTGACCATTGATATTTTCATTAGAATCATTTGCAACCACAACTTTTACATGCCAATTTTCTGGCTCACTTATCATTATACATACAGGTTTCTGTACCCGTTTTATGTAGTAATAGGCTAATTTCTTTGTGTAATAATAATCTACAACTGCATCAGAAAATTGAGGCCATCCATCTATCACATTCCACCATATAATACCAGTCTTATTCCATTTTTTAAGTCTAAACATCTCAATAAAAAATTTTAAGGCTTCGGCTTGAGATATCTGTGATGCTAATGCGAAATCTTCTAAATTATTCGGGTAAAAACCAAACATCTCTTTTATTTGATCAGCCATTAGTTTAATTCGATATGAATATGGTCCTTTTTCTCCAATCGGATCACTGCAATGGATTATCCACTGGGAGTTATTTTCCCATGGCCACAAATGATCTTTATCGATAAATTTTTTAATTGAAGAAACATTTGGACAACCATGATAACCAATTTCGCTCGCGAAATGCGCTGTATTCTCTGTGTAGAATCTACTTTTATAATAATCTCTTGGCCCCCAAAGATGCTGTTCTGGCATTAACTTATAATCTTTTTTCGCTATAATCTCAGGTGAGAAATATGGTGAACTTGGTAAGTACGGCCGAAATGGATCATCTTCAAGTACAACATTAGGTAATATGCCGCGGGTTATTTTGTTATCATTAGGATCTGTCCCACTTGCTATAAAGTTATAATCACACTCATTATCACCACTCCATAAGACAATAGAAGGATGATTTCTCAACTTCTTTACTATGGCCTTTGCTTCTTCTTCAATAACACTTAAAAATTCTGGTTCTTGTGGGTAATGTGCGCAAGCCATTGCAAAATCTTGCCATACCATGATTCCATATTTATCACATAAATCATAAAAATCATGATCTTCATAAACATTACCACCCCAACATCTTAACATATTACAATTCAAATCATCAAAAAGTTTGAGGTTTTCTTCGTATCTATTTTTATCTCTGCTATGAAAAACGTCTGCCGGTACCCAATTTGATCCTTTAACAAATATAGGTACATCGTTAATTTTAAATAAAAATTCTCCGTTCACGTCATTTACTGCATCGACACGTATTAACTTAATTGTACGTATACCTATCATATCACGCCTTTCAAACACAACGGCATCTTTATATAACAACTGAGTCACAACTTCATATAAGTTAGCATTGCCATATCCTTTAGGCCACCATAGTTTGGGCTCAGGTATTTCTATATCTATTTTTCCTGCAACAAAAAACAATTTTTCTCTAACTTCAAAAGTATTTTTCCCCTTATACTGAAATTGGATCTTCATTTCAAGATATGACATATCTATATTGTCATCAATTTTAATTTTGAAAAAAAGACCTATCTTGGCAGTTTTTTCACTAAGAGATTTAGTATAAAAATAAAGATCTGTTATCTCGATATCGTCGTGTACAATTAACTCTACTGAACGCCATAATCCTGCTGATAAGGCTCGAGGCATTATATCCCATCCGTAACTACTTGGAGATTTTCTTATCCATAACTGTTCCCAATTTACACTTCCAGCATCTAATGATGCATCATACTCCTTCTTTCTGGCTTCCATTATTGGTGATCTTAACTGAACTGCTATCTTATTTATTCCATCAAAATTTAAAGCATTACTAACATTAAACTTGTGCTCGACAAACATATTGTCAGAATATCCTATTTCTCTCCCATTTAACCAGTATGTTGCTATACAATCTGTTCCATTAAATATCAATTCTACACTTTTACCTTTTATACTTGAAGGCACTTTAAACTCTTTGGTGTACCACCACTCATACATCTCATATTTCTTTAGCATGCGTATATTATCTCCATAGAATGGGTCAGGCAATAAGCCACCTCTTATCAAATCTAATTCAACATTTCCTGGGACAACAGCTCTTATCGGCGTTAATTCACTTTTTTGAAGTTCATTTGGATCCGATATATTTATATCTCCTTGATGAAAATAATATAAATTCCAATTTCCATTTAAATCGATTTTATTCATAATATTTTCCTCCGTCTTTTTCATAATTTTACAACTTTCCCTCCTTTGATGTAAACAACTTAGCGATTTTTCTATCAAAGGAGGGAATAGTAATGTTTAATGCAAGTCGTTCTTTTTAAATTAAAAAGTGTCCATAATCCTTATCATTTTTTATTTAAGATGAACATTTAAATATAATGGCTCTCCTCCGGCACCATTTGCGTAACTTATCATATAAGGATAATCTTCATCCGGCCATCCAACAAGATTAATAGTATTATATTCTTGCCACATCGATCCTGAATAAAGAGGAATGAGAGGAAGATCATCCAAAATGATCCTTTCTATTGAGTATATTGCTTGTTTCTGAAGTCGTGGATCAGAAGTAGATTTGTATATGTTTAAAGCTGCTGTTATAAGAGGATTTGTGTATCTACTGAAATTTGAGACAGCTGTTTGTCCTATTGGAGCTGTTAATGAGGGGGAAAAAGCCGTATAATAAGAAAGGTAAGGCGATGGTGTCCAACTCATATTATTGCTTCCGCCAGGGGACATGTCAAAAGTACCAGATTGGAGAGATGCATAGCAAGCTCCTGGAGTCATTAAATTAACATTAGTTTTTAAGCCAATCTTTTCAAGATCTTGATGAACTTCCATAGCTTCTTCATCATTATCTGTCCATCCTGCAACAACATTTATGCCATAAGTTGGTAAAGGCTTGCCATCAGGAGCACAAAGCTGCCCAGCAGCATTCTTTTTAAATCCTATTGAAGCAAGCATTTCTTGAGCTTTTTGAGGATCATAAACAACCAAAGAAGATGCTAACGATGTTAAGGCAGGATCAAGCCACGATTTTTGTGGATAAGATAACAATGCTGGATCATACCATGCCCCAAGTCCAGGGTAGTTACTCTCGGCTATTTGCTTGTAATTTATAGCAAGTGAAAGCGCTTTCCTAAATTCAGGAATGTTGAATGGATATTTAGCATCATTTAATGTCATAACCCATTGCATTGTAAGAGGCCACCAAATTTTGTTGACAGACGGATCTTTAGCAACGTAAGATTTCTGAGGATCAAAAATGAATATATTACCAAGATCGGCTTTATGAGATATAAGATCCAACAAAGCAGTAGTATTAGAATTAACAGAAAAAATATCAACTTCATCTAAGTAGGGCCTTCCCTTCATCCAATAGTTTGAATTTTTAACATAAATTGCGTAATTTAGATTGGGATCAAAACTTTTAAAAATGAACGGGCCTGTTCCAACAGGATTTGTATCGGCAAATTTAGATGGATCTTCAATATTCGACCATATATGTTCAGGAATTATTGGCTCGCTTTCTATGAAAAGTAGAAGTGCCGTATCAGGTTGTGAAAACTTAAAAAAAACTGTATCATCACTTGCTGAAACGCTTGCTAAGTTATTTGATGGAGACCATATTCCACTTGTATCTATACTTGGATGTGCTTTAAGATAATTGAAGGTAAAAGCTACATCATTAGCTGTAAATGGAGTTCCATCTGACCATTGAACATTTTTTCTAATCTTGAAGGCCAGAATGAGATTGTCATCTTCCCATTTGTAAGCAGTTCCAAGCATATACGTCGTGTCGCCATTCAAATTAACATAAATTAACGGTTCGTAAATCAAACCATCACTTACCAGCCCATTCACACTTCCACCGATGAAAGGATTAAGGTTGTAAGATTGAACACCACTAGGTAATACTTCAGTTAAAACTCCACCGTATTTCACGTTATTTCCCCAATTGACTATGGCAGGACCATAGTCTGAAACAAAGGGGTAACTCACCGATGCAAAAGTCATACTGCCAAAGACGATGATTACCAAGACTACCGAAAAAAGTAAAAACTTTCTCTTTTTCATACAAAACACTCCCTTCTTAACATTCAGCCCATATAGGCATTACATTAAACAAAAGGAAAATTTTTCCTGTTAAAATAGGTACTTTCTAAATACTTCAATCTTCCATGCGTCGATGCACCGAGTGCAACTACAAATGCATCTCCAAGTTTCGATAATTTAACGTCAACTTTATGTGCGTAGAACAAATTTTCATCTATCGTCTTCTTTATAGACGATAAAAA
>DTPJ01000456.1 GCA_011334435.1 Candidatus Poribacteria bacterium
CATGGCCACGACTTCTGCATAAAGCAAATACTACCGCAGGAACAGGTCCCGGATATGAAGTCCTATTTGATCGTGCTAATGGCGATGCTGTCAGGGTTTGCCTTGGGAGTGCCTGCGTTGACTCCTTCGTCGAGATGAAACTAAATCGTGAAACATGGTATCATATCGCAGTGATTTTTGATGGAAAGACGGTCAAAGTCTATGTGAACGCTAACTTAGTCGCAGAAAAAAATCAGCCCGGACCAATAATAGATTCCCCAGATATACCGATAATCATTGGCAATTCTTTCAATGCACAGAGACAATTTCAGGGAACTATTGACGAAGTTAGAATATGGTCAAGGGCATTAAAAGCTGATGAAATAAAGGCACAGATGAACATAGGAACACAAGGCGTTATCTCCTCTATTGATCCTAAATCAAAAATAGCGACAACTTGGGCATATTTAAAAAGTTAATAGTTATAGCTCCTTGGTATGTTATGAAAGAATATTCTTCATAAGACATAACATACCAAGAACTGAAAATGCCTGTAAAAGAATAATTCCATCAAACATTATGAATCAACATCCATTCCTCATCATTATCTATTCATTTACTTCAAGACTGTCCAACCTCATATCTGATTATCAGTAATTTTTCATATTCAACCTTTTTCTTAGTCTTGCGTTATGAAACTATGTGTGTTAATATGATTTCAGTATTTATATATAATCATATAATTAATTGATAGATAATTTTAGATTTTCCAATGATCGCAGTTTTAAGATCACTTATATAACGGAGGGCTACCTCATGAGAATTTATTTATATATTACAGCCATTTTAATCTCATTATGTTGTCTGGTTGCTAATGTAGTTGCTCAAGAATGGTATCCTGTGGATGTCGGTTTTCAAACTTGGGATACCGAATTTAATGCTATTTATTTTACCGATGATAAAAATGGGTGGATAGTAGGCGATCAAGGGAAAATTATTCATACCAGCACAGGTATAAGTTGGAAAGATCAAAATAGCGGAGTTACAACTGACCTTTACGGCGTTTATTTTATTGATTCGCTTAATGGTTGGGCGGTAGGCAATTATGGAGTTATTCTTCGGACGACTGATGGCGGGCAAAACTGGCAATCTCAGCAGATCACAGCGACAGAAGCCCTTTACGATGTTGAGTTTGTTACTAATCTTCGCGGTTGGATAGTCGGCTCTAATGGGACAATCCTATCAACAAATGACGGAGGACAAACGTGGGATAGTGAGAAATATTCCTCTGACGATCTCTATTCCGTCCATTTTTATAGCCCTGATAACGGCTGGGCAGTCGGTGAAAATGGGCTGATCTTATATTGGAACGGTAGCAAATGGAACAAGGAAAATAGCGGAACGGAACTCAATCTTTATGGCGTATATGCAGAAAGATATGATAATGTCTGGGCTGTTGGAGATAACGGGATTATACTTCATAAGTCTGGTTCAAGCTGGTTTTCCATAAGTGCAGAAGGCGTAAATATAAGGCTTCAGTCTATCTCATTTGCGAATAAGCAAAATGGATGGATAGTCGGAGAATATGGCACAATACTTTCCACAAACGATTTTGGCAGTAGTTGGAAAAAATATTCCGCTTCTCCTGTAACGGGTCATCTAAACGGTCTATTCGTTATCAGCACAGAGAAGGCATGGGCAGTTGGCGATAATGGGGCAATTATTCAAACAGTTGATAGCGGAAAGACATGGGTAATTGCCCCTCCATTTGGGAATCTTCGTGATGTCTGTTTCGCGAAGACAAATCCATCAAAAGGCTGGATCGTCGGCGATAACGGCATTATATTATACACCGAGGACGGCGGGGCGAAATGGGTTGAACAATCAAGTCCGACATTAAAGACTTTATATAGTGTCTTTGCCTTAGATGACAACAATGTCTGGGCTGTCGGCGAGGGAAGCGTTATAATTAGGACTAAAAACGGAGTTGATTGGGAACTTGTCAATTCAAGTCCACAGGGAGTCGCTTTGCGATCCGTTTATTTCTCTGATACGAATAACGGTTGGGTTGTAGGAGACCTCGGAAATATACTATATTGGAACGGCTCCGTTTGGGCTTCTCGCAATTGGACTACTACAAAAAATCTATATGGAGTCCAGTTTATCGGAAATAGCATCGGCTATATAGTTGGAGATGGCGGACTTTTAATCTATACAAAAGATGGCGGGCTAAATTGGGAACGGATACCTACTAACACTGACAGGCTATTGACAAACCTCTGTTTTGTCACTGCTGACCTCGGTTGGATAGTTGGAGATGAAGGGATCATATTAAAAAAAGATAAAAATGACATCATAAGGCAAAACAGCGGAACAATAGTAACTCTATATGATGTTGATTTTGTGAATAATGCGGAAGGTTGGGTGGTTGGCGCTAATAGAACTTTGCTAAGCACAACAAGCGGAGGAAGTAACTGGAAAATAGGGACAATTCCTCATGCAAGAAGCACTATTTATGGAGTGGACTTTACAAGCAATAATTCAGCAATCGCTGTCGGCAGAACTGGCAATATCCTGAGATATACCGCTAACTTGCCACCTTTGAAGTTTGAACTACTCTCCCCTTATGGCGACATTCATACTTTAACTCCAACTTTTAAATGGAAAACCACAAGACGAGATATTACGCATACGATCTATATCAATAAAATTAGTAATCCATTTCAACCTCCGCTTCTCTATGTGATCCCTGTGGTATATGATACAAGCTATACACTGCCGAAAGAGATTCAGCTCAGTCCGGGAACTTACTATTGGGGAATAGAAGCAGCAGGCATACGCTCAAAGCCTGATGAGATACTTCGTTTTAACGCTTGGTCTTCAAAAGATATAGTGCTTGTATCACCTGTCGGTTATATAAAGGATACTAAACCAACGTTTGAATGGCATTGGATAGAGAATGTGTCTTATATGATCTATATTGACACTGATCCTAATCCTTTTGATGGACAAGGTTTTGATGTCGGAAGATCAACTACTTACACAATTTCGGACATAGACCCTTGGAAGAGTCTGCCAGAAGGCATTTATAGCTGGGGCATTGTCGGAAATGATGATGGGAAATTGACAAAATCATCTGTTATGAACTTTGTCATTGATTTATCACCACCAACAGGCAAAATAGAGATAAATAATGGCGATAAAGCGACAAATTCACCAACCGTAACATTAAAACTATCAGCATCAGATTTAATTGCAGGAGGAAAGGCAAGTGGAGTCGGCGTTGTCCAATTCCGATTGAGTAATGATGGCTCAACATGGACAACACCAGAGACGTTTACGCCTGATACAATGACGAAAACTTGGGACCTACGATTATTCGGCGGTAATGATACTGATGGATTAAAAACTGTATTCGTCCAATACAAAGACGCACTTGATCATTGGTCTGATTCAATAAAAGCAAGCATATTCCTTGACAGAACACCGCCAACAGGGACGGTAGTAATAAACAATGGCGATGAAGTGACAGCATCTTTTGAGGTTACACTCACTCTATCTGCGACAGATACAGGCGTAGGCATGGACGGCGGAATAATGATCATAAGTAACGATGCGTCAACTTGGTCTGAACAACTGCCTTATGAGACAACGAGAAAATGGGATTTACGTTATATCGGCGGAAATGAAAACGATGGCGTAAAAACCGTTTATGTCCAATATAGAGACCCCGCTGGAAACTGGACTACTCAGTCAATAACCGATACCATAAGGTTAGACAGAACAGGTCCAAGAGGAACGGTCACCATTAATAACGGAGCAGGAGAGACAAATTCGCTTATCGTGACATTGACTTTGTCCGCTACCGATGAAAGCGGAGTTAAAGAGATGATGTTTTCTAACGGTGGCGAGATATGGTCGCAACCTGAACCATATAAGACTACAAGAGAAAATTGGGATTTATCCCAATATGGCGGAAACAACAAAGATGGCTTAAAAAAGGTATTCGTCAGATTCATAGACAATGTCGGAAATCAATCCAAACCTGCAATAGAAGGCTCAATAAATTTCAAGTCAAAGGTAAGCATATCATCATTGATAATTTCCTCACCAAAAGCTGTCGGCAAGGTAAAAAATGGCGATACTGTCCAAGTAAGCGGAAAAACTGAGCCAAATATTGAGATAGTCTCAAAAACATTGATTGATGAAAACGGAAAACCAATTGATCTGGACTTATCAGGGATAACTTATGATAAAGCAACAGGATTTATAGGCGGTTCATTTACTCTTGGCGTTTTAACCGCTAAAACCATTCAGCTAAAAATAGTTGTGAAAGACATGCTCGGAAACCAAGCAGAAGGTCTATCAGAAAACACTTTAATAGTAGATAATACCCCACCATCCAATATAAGTATAAGCCTTGAACCTAAGGGAATAACTAACCAAAAAAATATCACGGTCAACTTGACCGCAACAGATGCAAAAGAGATGTTCGTCAGTGGCGATGTAAGCACGGTTTATGAGGTTGATAATGGACTGAGAAATTGGATACCATTTAGAAATGTCCTGAAAATAAGGGTCACAGATGGCGATGGTAATAAAATCGTCAGAGTAAAGTTCAGGGACGATTTAGGCAACGAGTCTGACGAGGTCAGCAGTAGCGTAACCCTTGATTCTACTCCTCCACAAGGCACTATATTGATAAATAACGGCGAAGACGCAAGCGCCAGCCTCATAGTTAATCTTAAACTTACTGCTA
>DTPJ01000225.1 GCA_011334435.1 Candidatus Poribacteria bacterium
AGAAAAGGATTTCACATGCAATTGAGGTTACCAAATATGCTGAGGAAATCCTAAAAGGTGAAAATGGCGATGAAGATGTAGTAATAACCGCTGCTATATTTCACGATATCGGAATTCACGAATCGGAGAGGAAATATGGCAGTAATGCAGGACACTATCAGGAAATAGAAGGTCCCCCAATTGCCCGTTCAATTATGGAAAAGTATAATCTGCCAAAAGACTTTATTGATGAAGTCTGTGAGATCATCGGAAATCATCACTCGCCCGGTAAAGTAAATTCAACAAATTTCAAAATTGTCTATGATGCAGATTGCCTTGTGAATTTCGGTGATCGCATCAGGGAAAAAGGTCAAAAATATGTTGATAAGTTAATTGATAAGGTTTTTTTAACGACAACAGGCGGAAATATAGCGAGGATTTTAGCGAAGAGTGATCAGTAATCAGTGATCTGTAATTGGTGGTGACTTATATACAGTATTTTTTCCGAGTTATTCTGTTTTTTAGGGGCTAAATATAAGTTATGATGATAGGAATTGGCAAAACATTTATATTTTTAGGGATTATACTCGTTATAATCGGGATAATATTTGTGTTATCAGGGAAAATCACTTGGATTGGCAAACTACCCGGTGACATATATATAAAAAGGGATAATTTTACCTTTATTTTCCGATAACTACGTGTATAATTATAAGTATAGTTTTAACTTTAATAGCTATGTTATTTCGTTTATTTAAAAGATGAAAATATCGCTTTTTGATTACGATCTCCCAGAGGAACTTATCGCTCAATTTCCACTCCCCAAACGTGATGAATCACGATTGATGGTGCTTGACAGGAGAACAGAAACAATAAGTCATCATATATTTTCGCAGTTACCTGATTTCCTGAATAATGGCGATCTTTTGGTGATGAACAACACAAAGGTCATTCCTGCACGTCTAATAGGAAAAAAGGAAAAGACAGGCGGTAATGTTGAGATATTGCTTTTGTCAGTAATGGCAAATGGTCTCTGGAAGGCACTTGTGAAGCATAGTAGTAGAATAAAATACGGCTCAAAAGTCATATTCGGTGATGGCAGATTAACTGCAAGGATACTTGATAAGACTGAATCTCAAGAGAGATTAATCAAATTTGAGACGGATGGCGACCCCAAAAAGCTAATAGAGGAACTTGGCAAACCACCACTTCCCCCATATATAAAGCGTGAAATTGAGCCAGAGGATAAGGAAAGATACCAAACTATATATGCCAAAGAAGAAGGGGCGGTTGCAGCACCTACTGCGGGACTGCATTTTACAGAGGCAGTGTTTGAAAATTTAAAAGTGAAAGGCATTGACAGGGTTGAGATTACTCTGCATGTCGGTTTAGGGACTTTTCAACCTGTTAAAACTGAAAATGTTGAAGATCATATCATACATGAGGAAATATTCAGTATTCCGAGTGAGGTTGCCAAACGGATAAATGAGACAAGATCAAAAGGCGGGAAAATTGTCGCTGTTGGAACGACTACGGTTAGGGCTTTGGAATCATCAATAGATGCTAACGGAGAAATTATCCCTCGTTCAGGTGCAACAAATATTTATATATACCCCGGATTCAAATTCCGAGCAGTTGATGCGATGATAACAAATTTTCATCTTCCAAAGTCCACGTTAATAATGTTGGTTTGTGCTTTTGCTGGCAGAGATTTTGTTATGAGGGCTTACCATTCTGCTATAAAGGAAAAATATCGTTTTTATAGCTATGGTGATGCTATGTTAATTCTTTAATTGGAGGTATAAAGATGGATTTTATTACTGGGGTAATCCCACTAATTTTGATTATCGGTGTTTTCTACTTTCTTATGATCATGCCTCAGCAGAGGAAGATCAAAAAACACCAAAATATGCTAAAAAATCTCTCAAAAGGAGATGAGGTCGTAACAGAAGGCGGAATTTATGGCACTATTGTCGGTCTAAAAGATAACATAGTTGTATTAAAGGTCGCAACTGTAAAAGATGAAGATGTCAAAATAGAGGTATCTCGTGCAAGAATAGCTTTTGTCGTGAAAAGCGGCGAGCTTATTGAAGGCGTAGATTAATAAAAACATTAAGTAATATCGCTGTCTAATAATAGGTGGGAAATATGGGAACGAATTTGTTAGACCTTAAACTTATTTTGCCAGAAGAGGATATAGAGAGAATATCTCAAAGCGATGATATATACGATATTATAATAATAGGCGGAGGTCCTGCTGGCATGACATCTGCTGTGTATTCTGCACGTAAGCAAATTAAAACGCTTCTTATAAGTAAAGACATAGGCGGACAGATGCTATGGACTTCTGATATTGAAAACTACATGGGATTTCAATATGTCACAGGAAAAGAATTGACCGAGAAATTTCGCTCTCAGATGGAACAATTCCCAATAGTTGATATTATCCTTGGCGATACTGTAACCAAAATAACAAAAGCAGATGAAAATTTTGTAGTTGAGACAGAGAAGTCAAAAAAATTCACAGGTAAAACCGTGATCATCGCTTCTGGCAAGCGATACAGACCAATGAACGTCAAAGGAGAAAAAGAGCTTGTCGGCAAAGGCGTCAGTTATTGTGCCACTTGTGATGCACCCTTGTTTGCTGGAAAAGATGTCCTTGTTGTCGGTGGAGGAAATTCCGCTTTGACTGCTGTCATCGATCTGATGAAATTAGCTAATAAGATATATATCGTCAATATAACTAAGGATTGGCAAGCAGATCAAATAATGATTGATAGAATAAAGGATGCAGACAATATCATACCTTTATTATCCCACAAAGTAACCGCAATCCATGGTGAAAAGTATGTTACAGGGGTGACAATTGAATCGCTTGACACAAAAGAAACCAAAGACATAACTGTTCAAGGTGTTTTCATAGAAATAGGTCTATTGCCTAATTCTGAATTCGCTAAGGACATTGTTAGGCTTAATGATCAAGGCGAAATTATAGTTGATTGTATGTGTAACACAACAACTCCCGGTATTTTTGCTGCTGGCGACGTCACTACTGTTCCAGAAAAACAGATAAGCGTCGCTATCGGCGAAGGTTCAAAGGCAGCTCTTTCTGCATATAAGTATCTCCTAACAAAATCTTAAAAATATGCAAAAATTAGATATAACAAAACTGAAAGAAGACATAGTATTTGGCGATATTTTACGAGGTTTTGAGTTGAAATTTCACTCAACTTGGGGGCTTTTCTCTCCAAGAGAGATAGACGCAGGCTCAAAGCTTTTGATAGATTATATGGAGATTAAAGATTCTGATATATGTCTTGATTTAGGTTGCGGTTATGGTGCTATTGGGCTATGTATGGCGAAAATTGCTAATCAAGGCAAAGTTTATATGGTTGATAAGGATTACGTCGCAGTTGAGTATGCAAAGAAAAATGCCGATATTAACAAACTAAACAATTGCGAGATATTTCTAAGCAACGCTTTTAGCAATATTTCAGAGGAGATCAAGTTTGACGTGATCGCCTCTAACTTACCAGCAAACGTCGGCAAGGAAATGCTCTCCATAATTCTGATAGACGCTAAAAAATACCTAAAAGAAAATGGTAAACTATATGTGGTCACAATATCAGGATTACGGGAATTTATAAAAAGAAACTTTAAAGAGATATTCGGGAATTATGACAAAATTAAGCAGGGAAGAGAACATGCTGTTTATTTAGCTGTAAAAGAAAGTTAGGAATTATTCAGATAGAATATATGTTAAATATTTATAAAATCTAAATATGAGGTGATAAATATGGAATATAAAAATTATGTCAAACATGTAGAAGGTAAAAAAGTTTCTGATGTATTTCTATTTGCACTAAGCACTTGTGTATGGTGTAGAAAGACCAAATCCCTGCTTAATGAATTAGGCGTTGAATATGATTATGTTGACGTTGATCTATTGGAAGGACCAGCCAAACGTTCCGCAGTTGAGGAAATGGAAAAATGGGATGTTAGTGGCTCGTTTCCTCTTTTAGTTATTAATAACTCGGAATCGGTGCTTGGCTACAAAGAAAATAGGATTAGGAGGTTGTTGGGGTTTGATTAATATTAGTGATAAGGAAGTTGATGATCTCTATGAGAGACTAAAAAAAGAAGCAGAGCAGAACGGATATTATCTTAATCCTGACATAGACTTTACAAAACAACTCGTTAAAAGTCTCTTGGTCAATGAGAAGAGATATGGATACTGGGCTTGTCCATGCAGATTAGCTTCTGGAAAAAAGGAAGACGATCTTGATATAATTTGCCCTTGCGATTATAGAGATGCTGATCTGGTAGATTATGGGACTTGCTTTTGCGCTCTTTATGTGTCATCAGACGTTGTAAAAGGATTAAAAGAAGCTGAACCGATACCAGAGCGTAGACCACCAAGATCAGAAAGGATCAAAAAGAAAGAGACTTCGGAAAAGTCTATTGGTGTTGGAAAACTGAACTTGACATATCCGATCTGGCGATGTAAGGTATGCGGTTATCTTTGTGCAAGAAATATTCCCCCTGAAATCTGTCCGATATGTAAAGCAAAAAAGGATAGATTTGAGTTGTTTATTGATAAATAGCAGTCCAAAGCTAATGTAAGGAGAAAAAATGACACCTAAAGAAAGGATATTGACGGTATTATCAAGAAAACCAGCAGACAGAGTGCCAATAGACCTCGGTGGCTTTAACCGTGAAGCATACAGGCTTTTTGTTGAAAAGACAGGCTCTCA
>DTPJ01000198.1 GCA_011334435.1 Candidatus Poribacteria bacterium
TCCCTTCGTTCCTGCCATAGCAAGCCTTATCTTGCCTAACTCATCCTTGTTGACAGCGAGTAACATATCAGATAGCAGGGCAGTGCCTTTAACTTCGCCAATTGTCAACACTTTGGGGTCATATTCTATCAGAATATCACCACTTGCCATATCTTTCGCATCGGAGATATTAAGATGGACGTTGACCTTGGTATTAGGTAAAGTCTCTACTGATGTTATGCCCAATGTTCGTGCTCCAACAAAATGGGCAGTAATACTCTTGTTTTTGTCTATGATTATAGTGATGGGATTATCATTCCCTGTTAGATCACCACTCCATTTGTCAAAGCGGTAATCTGTGCTTGGAGTCGCGATTAAAGTGACTTGTTTGCCTTTTCTGTAAGAACCACCTGCTGGGTTCAAAGTTACACTACCACCATCCGTTGGATTCACATCAATAACAATGTCATAAATAAAATATGGCGACATATCCCACAACAGTATCGTCCCATCCAAACTCCCACTTGCCAATAGTTTGCCATCTGGGCTAAATGACAAGGAAACGACTTCCCGCTTATGTGCTACAAATGTTTTTATTACCTCTCCGCTTGATACATCATAAAACTTAACTCCACCGTTTCCACTTGCTAATAGCTTGCCATCTGGACTGAATAATACTACACGTCCTCCCTCAAATGTTTTTATTACCTCTCCGCTTGATATATCCCAAAGCCTGATTGTATCATCATTACTTCCACTAGCTAAAAGCTTACCATCTGGACTAAAGCATACAGAACAAATGCCAAGTGCATGTTTTAATGCTTTCACTTCATTTCCACTTGACACATCCCAGAGCCTGACTGTGTCATTTCCCCGATCTCCGCTGGCTATTAATTTGACATCAGGGCTGAAGGATATAGTAGTGATATAATCTGTATGTCCACGAAATGTTTTTATTTCCTTTCCACTTGATATATCCCAGAGTTTAATCGTATTATCATAACTTCCGCTGGCTAACAGTTTGCCATCTGGGCTGAAGCATACGGAAATAACCCAACTCACATGTCCTATAAGCGTTTTCACTTCTTTTCCACTTAATACATCCCAGAGCTTGATTGTCCCATCTGAACTTCCACTGGCTAACAATTTACCATCTATGTCCGGGCTGAAGGATACTGAATAAACACCGCTCGTATGTCCTACAAGTGTTTTCACTTCTTTTCCGCTTGATATATCCCAGATCCTAACTGTCTTATCCTCACCTCCGCTGGCTAACAGTTTACCATCCGGACTAAAGCATACAGAATAAATACTGCTTGTATGTTCCAACGTTTTCACTTCTTTCCCGCTTGATATATCCCAGAGTTTGACTGTTTCATCTGAACTTCCACTGACTATCAATTTGCCATCAGGGCTGAAGCATACGGAATTAACCCAATCTATGTGTCCTACAAATGTTTTCACTTCCTTTCCACTTGATATATCCCAGAGTTTGATCGTATTATCACAACTTCCACTAGCTATTAATTTTCCATCAGGGCTGATTGAAATGGACTTAACCCAATTTGCATGTCCAACAAGTGTTTTGACTACATCTCCACTTGACACATCCCAGAGCTTAATTGTTTCATCATCACTTCCACTGGCTAAAAGCTTGCTACCAGGGATAAATGATATGGAAGTAACATCACTTGTATGCCCCTTAAATGTTTTTACTTCTTTTCCACTTAACACATCCCAGAGCTTGATTGTGTTATCAGAACTTCCACTGGCTAACAGTTTGCCATCCGAACTAAATGTTACTGAAATAATATGCCACTTATGTCCAACAAGTGTTTTGACTACATCTCCACTTGACACATCCCAGAGCTTAATTGTATTATCATCACTCCCACTAGCTAACAGTTTACCATCTGGACTGAAGCGCACAGAATTGACCCAATCTGTATGTCCTACAAGCGTTTTTACTTCTTTTCCATTTGATATATCCCAAATTTTAATTGTATTATCATCACTCCCACTAGCTAACAGTTTACCATCTGGACTGAAGGATATAGAATTACCACCTTCTACAAAAAAGTAACGAATTTGTGCAAAAGTAACCGAGTTATACAAATAAATGCCGTAATCTGAGGCTATAGCAAGAACTTTGTTATCAGGAGAAAAAGCAACTTCTTTGATCGCACCAAACCCCAATAGTGCCATAGAACCTTTTGGCAGAGCCATCGCAGAAATTGCCCACAGACATAACACGAAAGTTAACATTCCTACATAGACTTTCCTCATTTTTTGCTACCTCCAATAAGCTAAATGCTTGGAATGATCCCTCTCAATGTTTTTTAGCACAACGATAAGTCGGGATGTTCTTATCTATGCCTGCGGTTTTCTATGCCTGCGGTTTATTTTTCGCTTTGATAGGATTATAAATCATTGCTATTCTGTAAATCAACAACTATGAAAAACTGTCATTACTGCCCCAGCTTTCGCTAGGGTAAACTGCAACAGGAATCCATTTACTATTCAATCGGACTATCTATAAAATCCCTCTAAATCTCGGGATAAAAGGGAATTTTAGGATTTTCTATTACTATTAGAAATAAATCTGGTTAGCTGACAGCATTTTCCAACTCAAAATTGTCCAAAGTTTAATACTTCTTTATCACCTCCTTGCGTTTAGGATCATCTCACGGGCATGTGCCAAAGTAACCTCTGTTATCTTTTCCCCAGCTAACATTCTGGCGATCTCGTTCACTCTTTCTTCGTAATCAAGGTTTTCTACCTCAACGAAAGTTCTATCACCAACGACTTTCTTCTGAACTCTGCAATGATTATCAGCTAAGCTCGCTATCTGTGGCAGATGCGTTATACATATCACCTGACGTGATCGGGATAATTCCTTCAATTTCCTGCCGACTATCTCAGCGATCCGTCCACTAATGCCTGTGTCTATCTCATCAAATATTAAAATTATAGGTGATGAATGCGACGTGCCAACTGCAAGAACAGTCTTTATTGCCAACATGATCCTTGAAATTTCTCCGCCAGATGCGATCTTTGTCAATGGTCGTAAATCCTCGCCAGGGTTTGGTGAGATGAGGAATTCAACTGAATCAATACCGTTAGGGCTTAATTTAACCTTATTATCATTATAATCTATATCTATTGAATTATCTTCTCCTGTTTTCAACTGTGCAGAATTTTGAGTTACTTTAACTTCAAAGATGGTCTTTTCCATTCCTAATGTTTTAAGCTCTTTCTCTATCAATACCTTCAACTTTTTTGCATTTTCCTGTCGTTTTTTTGATAACTCAGAGGCAATTTTGCTCGCTAACTCAGTTTTCCTCTTTATTTCTGACTCAATGTCATCAATTTTTGTTGAACTCAATGATATATCCTCTAATTTTTTTGCGACATCATTCTTATATTCAATTAACTCCGCCACAGAATCAACGCCGTATTTGCGTTTAAGTTTGTAAAGCAGATCAAGTCTTGTCTCAACTTCGGTGATCCTGAGAGGATCAAAGTCAATTTTATCGCGATAATCTAACACTTGATTAGCTATATCTTCAAGCTCATATATACTGCTCTCAAATCTTGATGACAATTCGTTGACTTGGTTATCAATTTGACAAAGCTTAGCAAAATCAGATCGCATAGATTTAAGCAGATCAATGGTTGACGGGATATTTGGGTCATCACTATCGTAAAGAAGCTGATAAATACGATTTGATAGTTCAAATATCAACTCAGCATTGTTAAGCAACTGCCTTTCTCGTAGGAGTTTTTCTTCTTCTCCGTCTTCAAGCTTTGCACTTTTAAGTTCATTTAATTGAAATTCAAATAGTTCTTTTTGACGTAATTTCTCATCTCTATCTTTTATCAAAAAATCTCGCTCTGACAACAATTTTTTTAGATCATTGTATATATCAGTGTTTTGTTGGACTAAATCTTTAAGTCCGCCGAAATCATCTAATATTTCAATATGCTTTTCTGGGCGAAAAAGCGTTTGATGCTCATGTTGACCATGTATGTCAACAAGATTGTCTCCTATTTGTCTGATGGTTTGAAGTGTAGATGACTGATCGTTCACGACATATTTATTTCTGCCATTTTTGGATATTTCCCTTGACAAGATCAGTATATCGCTATCTTCATCTTTAAGATTAGTTTCAGAAAGTAGATCGTTGACAGATGGGCTTTTTGATATGTCAATAATCGCTCTGACATAAGCACTGTCTGCCCCTGTCCTTATCACATCAGGAGAAGAACGTTCGCCAAGCACTAATCCCAATGCACCGATTATAATTGATTTCCCCGCACCAGTTTCGCCTGTGAGTATATTAAGACCCTCGGAGAAAACGATCTTCACCCGTTCTATCAGGGCATAATTGCGTATGTCTAATTCTTGTAGCATGCTGGATAATATGTTTTACTGGTAATTCTGAGATGCTATCCGAAACCAGTATTTATCAAGGTTTGAATTAAGTGTTTATATGAAAATGCTCATTAGATAAAGCAAAATGCCACCTATGAAAAAGTTTGTCATTCCTGCCCCTACTCCCTGCTCCCTGCTTTCACAGAGACAAGCTTCGCAGGGGTAAACTGCATCAGGAATCCATATCATCTTCCTGTCATTCCTGCGGAAGCAGGAATCCATTCCTTTATCATAATTTTTCTGGATTCCCGTTTTCACGGGAATGACAAATGTGGAGCATTTTCATTTTTATATGGCTTTCTAATCCTTATGATAA
>DTPJ01000521.1 GCA_011334435.1 Candidatus Poribacteria bacterium
ACATCCGTTTTTATGAGAATGAAAGATCGGCAATGTATAAAAAGCAGAAAGCAAGGTGTATGGCAAAATTAGTAATATTGTAAAGATATTTTTCAATAATCTGTTAGAGATAATCGCCATAATCATTTTGTCCCTATTTAACAATTGTCATTTTTCTTGTAGTTCTAAATTCGCCTGCTTCAATAGTATAGAAATAGACACCAGATGCACATTTTTGACCGTGATCATCTCTTCCGTCCCAATATGCAGAATCACGTTTACTTATATAAACTCCTGCGGGTTTTGTCCCTAAATCAAGCGTCCTAACAATTTCACCATTAGCCCTGTAAATCCTTATGATGACATTTTCTTCTTGTTTAAGCTCAAAAGGTATCCATGTCTCTGGATTAAACGGATTTGGATAATTCTGATAAAGTGCAAAATTCAACTTGCGATCTTTGATCTGCACGATCTTTGATGCGATAATGCTAATGCCATTTATATCAGTTCCACTGGCAATGAATGTATATTGATCTGCTTCCTCTGCGATAAATTTCCCAATGTATAGATCAAAATTTGGATCAGCTTTTGTGAGTGTTATATTATAGATTAAACCTCCACCTTTGACTATCAAACTTGGTGGAGACGTCAGTTTTTTGGTAGAAGCGACATATATCGTCAAACGTTTATCCTGACCCATCTCATATATCGGAACTATCGTTAGAGATGATGACTTGCTATCATAGTATCCCGTATGACGTGAGTCATGTTGAAATCCACTCCATTGGAAGCCATTTTTCTCTGAACTTCCTGATAAGTCCCAAACGTGCAATTGCCCGCCTGTCCCATCCCAATATCTGCAAGAGCCAACTATTATTTCAACATCGCCATCGCCATCAAGATCAGCAACCGCAGGGGAAGAGTCAGTTATATTGCCATCAATGTATAATGGAAATCTTGGATCTGCCCTTTCACCAAATCGGTTAAAAGCATACACCAATCCAGTATAGCCAAGACCAGTGCTTGTAGCAACTATAATTTCTACATCTCCATTCCCATCTATATCACATAAAGCAGGCGAAGAATATATTCTATCAGTTACAGAAACAGGAAAACCGTTTATAACCTTACCATCGTTCTTAAAAACATAGATTGTGCCATCTCTTGTGCAGGTGACGATCTCTAATGAAGAGCCATCGCCATCTATATCCCCAATCGCGGGAGAAGAGAAAATTGGATTATCAAGCCAAATCGGAAAACCTGACACTAAGTCGCCATTTTTGCGAAAAACATATAACGCCCCGTTAGCACTGGCAATAACGATCTCAATATTGCCATCGCCATCAATATCACCTAAAGCAGGGGACGAGTATATCTGATCGCTGATATGTAATGGCCAGCCGTTTATCAAATCACCATTGCCCTTAAAAGCGAAAATATATCCCTCATTTGAGCAGACAACTATGTCAGTTTGAGAATCATTGTCAATATCTGCTAAAGCAGGAGTTGATCGGATAGAACTGCCTAAATCTATCGGATAGCCTTTGACTAACAAGCCATTCGCCTTAAAAGCATAGAGCATTCCGCCAGTAGTTCCAACGATTATCTCATATTTTTTATCTCCATCAATATCACCGATGGCAGGGGACGCTATAATAGAAGAGTCAAGCCTCAAATGCCAGCCCGGAACATGTGTCCCATCGTGATTCCATACATAGACAACATCATCAGCAGTCATAACTATTTCACCAAAGGAATCACCATCAATATCATATATAGCGGGCGAAGTAGTTGAATTAGAATACGTCCACATAGGCCATCCGGGCATATAACTGCCATCGTAACGGACCAGACATGCCCTTCCATCTCTTGTTATGAAAGCTATTTCCATCTTTCCGTCACTATCAACATCATATACAGTAGGCGATGAGTAAATATCTTGATTCATTTTCAGAGGAAAACCGCTTTGATAACGTATTTCCGATCTTTGAAAAACCTGTGGAATAGCTGACGCTTCGCTTGATTTTTCGCTTTCGTTGCCTGCAAGATCAAAAGCACTTACAGCGACAAAGACCTCAACTCCATTAGTCAGTGAATCAATCGTCCAACTTGTTGTATTATAGACATTAAAGGAATTATTATAGTTTTTTGGAGAATATCCATAATATATGCGATAGCCAGCCAAATCGCAATCACTTACTGCTGACCATTCAACTTTCAATCCATTGTTGAATGGTGTTAAAACGAGATTTTTCGGTCTTTGCGGAGGCGCTATATCTGCCTTAGTTATGTCAGGAGTTACCGTTATAATCGGGCTTTTGGCACTCTCGTTGCCCTGATAATTATATGCACTTAACGAGATGGATATTGATACACCATTAGTTAGATTATTCAATGTATAGCTTGTCACATTGCCAACATCAATAAATTTTGATGATGTATAGAGTTTATATCCAGCGATATTGCTTTCTGGATTTGCTTGCCATCTGATGGTTACTGCTCCATTTGACGGGATCACTTCTATAATGCGTGGAACGGAAGGGATATTCAATGCGGATAAGACATCTAACTTTCCAAATCCCCAAGCCTTGTCCCAACCGACAGGTCCTTGATCTATCGCAGAGGAAAAAAGTTTATCGCGTATTTCTGATATACTCAAATTCTGATTTTGCTGGAAGAGAAGGGCAATAGCACCAGCGACATGAGGGGCTGACATGCTTGTCCCACGAAAAGTTACATGCATGCCATCCTGGGAAACATGATTTGATTCGCCAAATCCATCTTTTGATAATGAGGCGGTTATCATCTCTCCGGGAGCGCTTATTTCTGGCTTTTGGACACCATTTAATGAAGGTCCTTTACTTGACCAAGCAGATATTCTGCCAATAGACAGATTTTCATTTGTGATCCTGTTTTCAGAGTTAATCCATTCTGACTTTGTTATATAGGATGCTACTGATATAACCCTATTTGCACTTGATGGAGAAATAACTGTCTTATACCCATCGCCTTCAATCAAAAATGATTTATCGGGAAATTTAGCTGAATTAGGAATATTTTTTGCGGAAGCCCAAAGGGCATAATAAGGTGTATAAGCATCAAAACCATATCCAGCACCATCAAATTCTATTGCATAGTAATAGTCATCTATTGGTATGCTTAAATTATCGTTAGTAGATATATTGATAAAGATATAGTTGAAGTTCGGATGGAGGTTTTCGCTTGCAAGTCCAGTAGCATCTATTGTAATCTCTGCACCTTTTAAAGGTCCAGTGTTGACAGTAAAACTTTTATATTGCCCTGTCTTAACCCAGCCTATACCTAAGTCTGAAACATCGCCGTTTATATTACTTGGTATTAAAAGTCTAACCGCAATGGAACTTCTTGGTTCATACCATATCTCAACTGGCAGAATTCTGGCGCCGATCAATGGGCGAATAGAGATCCAAGGATAATTTTCACCGATCGGAGATCGTAGCGATCTCGTTCCAACATGGACTGATTTTCCTCCGTCATTGCCAGCAGAGGCGACAATTGACCGTTTAGGCTTGTCTAATAGTTGATCTAAGGCTTGATCCAATATATCTGTGCCGTCATGTGGACCCCATTGGCTTCCAAAACTCATATTTATAACAGCAGGCTTGCCCATTTTTTCAGCTTTATTGAAGATATAGACAGCAGAATCATAAATATCAGAATCGCTAAAACTGGATTTGACTACGATGATCTCTGCTTCTGGTGCAACGCCTGTGAATTTATGATAGCCTTTGCCGTTACCTGCAATTATGCCCGCTATATGTGTTCCATGACCGTCTCCATCCATCTCCCCGCAAACTCCTGCATCTATATCGTCCTTTGTCCATTCTGTGCCATAATAAAATCCATCTGGGGAACGACCCGGTGTATAAACTGTCTGATCCCATATATACTGAATCCTAGTTTTTCCGTCTGCCCCTAAGAAATCAGGATGACTCCAATCTATGCCTGTATCTATGATACCGACGATAACTCCTCTGCCTGTAAATGATGGGGTGCTTGTCCACGCCTGATCTGCCTTTACCTCTGGGACGCTAATATCAAGTTTAGGACTCATCTCTTTGCATAATTGCATTTTCCTTGCAGATTGAACATATACAACATTTGGAAGAGATATTAGCTTGCTAATAGATGCAACAGGGACATCTGCCGTAACAAATCTGTCTCCTTTTGATCTGATCCTGATGCCAGTAGAAGCCAAGATATTAGGATTACCGTTTATTTTGATCATAGCGTTGATGATCGGACTTGATTTATCTGAGTTAAATCGTTCTTGACCATCAAAAGCAGGTGCAAAATTAACATTTTCGTTTTTAATCAAATAAGATTTTAATAGGGGATCAAGCTTTTGTAGGTTATCATTAGACTGAAAATTAGCGAAAGCAGAAGTGAAAGGAAAAGCAATAATCAATGTATAAATTATAAACCAATAACAAACTTTCATAAGCATATTTATCCTATCAAATATAAAAATCCAACCCAGATTCATAACACTTGATCGTTCTTTGAATTATTTTATTAATGACCAATTAAATCATAACAAAAACAAAATACATTGTCAATTTTATAAATGCTGAGCAGTCCAATTCAAATTTTAGGTAAAAGGTTATCAGCCACAGAAACACAAGAAAAAGTGATCAGTAATCAGTAATCAGTGATCTGTAATTGGCGGTGATTTATTCTTGTTAAGTCTGGTAAT
>DTPJ01000322.1 GCA_011334435.1 Candidatus Poribacteria bacterium
CTTGTAAAGCTACCTTTGGCATCAGCAACTGCGTTAATATATACAATGCTTGTTTTCATATCATAAGTCCCTGCGACATGATACCATTCTTTCGCTTTTACGGCAGTAACTGCATTAACCGCATTGTTGTCAGGTGCAGCGCCAGAAGTGAAGGAACTATGAGCAAGCCCTGTTCCAGAAGCGAGCCATAATCCATAATTTCTATTGGGCCAACCATCTTTGCAGGCGATCGTCCACCAATCCGTCGGTGCTGTTGCCAGATTAACCCATCCCATTATCGTGAATGTTTGCAGATTCATATCGTCTTTATGGTCAACAACGACAAAACTGTTGCCATCAAGATTTATCGCCATTCCAAACTTGCCATTTGTCCATTTGACGTTTCCATCTTTCTTGCCATCGTGTCCTTTGCCAGAATAGTCAGACAGATCGCCTTCTTTATCAAATAGCCACAATCCGACTATATCTGCACTGTTAATCTTAGCTTGAGCGGAAAACACAATCATCAAACAAAAAGCCAAAATTCCACAAAAGATCAAACTGCTTTTCATTTTAATTACCTCCATATGTCAATGTCTTGGTAGATCGGGAAGTTTCTGCATAACTCCATAACTTCCTGACGAACCTCTGCCCTTATTTTGGCATTTTTTGGATGTTTCAAAACTCGGCTGATCATCATGCCGATCTGTTCCATCTCAGGTTCTCTCATCTCACGAGTTGTTATCGCAGGAGTTCCTGGTCTTATTCCACTGCATTGTGTAGGTGGTTTAGTGTCATAAGGGATCAGGTTTTTGTTTACGATAATGCCTGATTCCTCTAATAGATCGGCAGCTTCCTGTCCATTAACGCCTTTATCAGAAAGGTCAACTAACATGAGATGGTTATCAGTTCCTCCTGATACAAGCCTAAATCCCTCTTTCATAAGGCATTCGGCTAATTTTTTGGCATTTTTAACTATCTGTGCCTGATACTCTCTAAATCCATATTCTAACGCCTCTTTAAGAGCAACAGCCTTTGCAGCGATAACATGCATCAAAGGACCAGCTTGAACACCAGGGAAGACAGCTTTATCTATCTTCTCAGCAAACTCTTTTTTACATAAGATCATCGCCCCCCTTGGACCTCTTAAAGTCTTATGTGTTGTAGTTGTAACCACATCACAATAAGGCACTGGATCGGGATGAACTCCGCCTGCGATAAGCCCTATGATATGTGCAACATCCGCCATCAAAAGAGCACCGACTTTATCCGCTACCTCTCGCCATTCCTTAAAGTCCAATATTCTTGGATACGCGCTAGCACCAACTACTATGAGTTTTGGCTTGCACTTCATAGCAATATCAAGGACATGATTAAGATCAATGCGTTCAGTATCTTTTTCTACTCCATAGAATACAGGATTATAATATCTTCCAGAGAAATTTTGTTTTCTCCCATGCGATAAATGCCCACCGTGACTTACATCCATTGCTAAAAACGTATCACCGTCATTAAGCAAGGCATAATAAACCGCCATATTTGCCTGTGATCCCGTATGTGGTTGGACGTTTACATGCTCAGCACCAAATAGTCTTTTCGCTCTCTCAATTGCTAAGCTTTCAGCCATATCGTTGAACTGACAACCGTTGTAATACCTCGCTCCGGGATAACCTTCCGCATATTTGTTTGTCATTATACAGCCTTGCGTTTGTAATACTGCCTTGCTCGCATAGTTCTCAGAGGGGATCATAACTAAACATGTCTGTTGCCTTTTCATCTCCCCCTCAAGTATCGCTGCCATCTGTGGATCAACTTCACTTAAAATTCTGTTCATCAATTTTCTCAATTCCTCCTAAGCTCGCTTATATTGGATTTTATCTCCAAACCCAATGCCTGATTAAACATTACAATAATTCCATAATTTTTATAAGGTAAGTCAAAACTTTATTAATAGGAGTATCAATATTTAACTCTTTTCCTTTCTCCACTATTGCGCCGTTTATAGAATCAATCTCTGTTTGTTTGTCATTTAGTATATCTTGAAGCATAGATGATCTGTTTTCTGATGTTATCTTACATACAGATTCGACCGCTAATATAGGGTCATTATACGGCAAAATTATTCCTAATGCAATAGCTATTTTGGCAGACTCCTCTGCAACTAATTTCAGTAATTCTCTTGTCTCTTTATAATTTAAAAGTTCGCCGTTTTTGAGTTTTGTTATCGCAGTTATTGGATTTATTGACGCATTTATGATCAATTTTCCCCATATAAAATTATAAATATCATTAGTAACCGAAACAACGAGTCCCGCTGATCTAAATACATCAGCGATCTGATTAACTTCTTGATCTAATATATCTGGAGAAATTTTTCCGATAACTGTATCACCTGAACCTGCATGTCTTATATGACCAACGCCTAACATTGTTGCACCATGTGACGTTACTCCTGCTATAATTCTACCTTTATAAAGTGTTTTTGATATTACATCTATGTTAGTTAATCCATTTTGAAGTGTCAGTATTATTGAGTTATCTTTTACAATTGAGATGATAGATTGCACTGCCTCGGAAGTATTGTAAGATTTGACACATATTAAGATTAGATCGGCATATTTAATCTCATCGGGCAAGGAAGTCGCTTTAATTCTGATATTTCTTTTTCCGCCGATGCCTTCTATTATGATGCCATTTTCGTTTATTTTGTCTGCCCTTGCTTTTGTTTTGTCCAGAAGCCAAACATCGGTTTGACCTGATTCTGCCAATAGCCCAGCAAAAAGACAGCCCATAGCACCCGGACCAACAATTACTATTCTCATATTCAACACTGAAAAATTAGCCACGGATGAAACACTGATAATACAAGGAAAATAGTGCTAATCCGTCCGTGGCTAAAACTTATTAAGCTTATTAATCACCTAACTTTGCTTTAAGAGAGTCCATAAGCCCATCTGGCGGTTCAATAGGAAGATCAACAGGTCTATGTTCCAAAGCACTTACGTAAGCACCTAAAATGATGTTAAATTGTGTAAGCGAATGTTCCAAACGTGTTGGATGCGGTTTGCTATTGTCTTCTAACCATTCAAATGCAGCGTCAGTTAAGCTTGCTTGAGCTCTGACATCTTGTTCTCCGTAACTATGAGTTCCGCTTTCATATCCGCCTTCTTGTGTGAATCTTTCCCAACCGACCATCGTCCAATGGACAAATCCCTTCGTGCCATAAACCGCTATCCGTTTATGCATATATTGCGAATCGCTAGGGTTACTTTTTGGGGCATAATATCCACAAAGCATCTGTGCCCTAATTTCGCCATCAAAATAGATAGAGGCTTCCGCAGTATCTGGCGATGGTTGTCCTGTAGGTATATTTCTTGTCCCTGAAACCTGAGCAAAAACTTTTATAGGTTTTGCCCAACTGATATAAGAATGACACAATTCAAGCACATGAACTCCCTGATCAAGTATAGTTGATCTCGCGCTTATGTCAACAAATCTTATATCGCCTATTTTGCCATCATAAACATCTCTTTTCAGCATAAGATTATCTGGATGGAAATGAAGCTGAGTGTTGACAACAAACTTTGTTTTGCTTTTTGCGCTAAGGTCTCTTAATGCCTTCCAATCTTCACCTTGAATGGCAATCGGTTTTTCAACGATAGCGACAGGGACTTCATGCTCAGCTGCGATTGTCATCAAAGGCACACGCAAAGTCGGCAATGTGACTATGTGCAAAAGGTCGGGTTTTTCTTTATCCAACATCTCGTGAATATCGGTATATTTTTTCTCTATACCAAAATCTTTACTGAATGCGTTAAGCCTTTCCTCGTTTAGATCGCAGATTGCAACGCCTTTTCCTTTTTTGACAAAGCGATAGGCATCAGCATGTCCCCTAGCACGTCCACCACAGCCTAAAAAAGCAGATTTATACATCGTTTTTCTCCTTATTTTGATACGTTTCTAAAAGTCGTTTTGGTGATAAAGTAAATGTTTTGACCAAAAGGACACTATATTTTATTATACATTTATAATAAACATCAAGTTTTTTTTGCTTACGGAAATTTATTATGTTGAGAAGGTGATTTCAGGAAATTATAGGATAAGGTAAGCTAAAATTTTTAGGTGAGTGCAAGGCAAAATAAAAGGGTATTGAATCTTGAAGCTAACTTTTGCGGGTTGCGGTCTGTAGAGTTAAATGTTTATATAGCCCTTCAATTCGATCAATACCCAAAGCAATTGCTTTATTAGCTAATCTATTATTAAGCAATTTGTATGCCGAAATAGTTATAAGTTTTTAGTTATAGGTTTTCAGTTAAGAAAATCATTACAAATAAATATTTTTGTCAGTTATAAAATTAATAAACCTTTCAAAGTTTACGACTGTCAAGTGAGATATTAGCACCAAATAGTTCAAGTTCGTAAACAATAATGCACTATTTGGTGCATAAATGACAGAGCATATCTTTAATTAAATGTCATGCTGAACGAAGTGAAGCATCTAAATACGAAGTGAAGCATCTAAATTGAAACATCGCCTGACCTTCAGAAAATAAGTATTTTCAAAAGCCTTCAAAAGTGATAAAATGAAAACACTAATACTAACTTCAACGGTTACATTAAATTATGGAGGTGGAAAACATGGCAAGGGTATTAATAACCCTTATATTTTCATTAATTTTTCTGACAAACATAAACCTTGCCTTATCAGGTAATTTGCTTGATGGCGAGCAATCA
>DTPJ01000732.1 GCA_011334435.1 Candidatus Poribacteria bacterium
GGTCATTAACAGGCTTCACTGTAATATTTATATTTCCTATATTGCTATCTGCTTTTCCATCGTTAGCAATAAAAGTAAAAGTATCATTTCCATTGAAATCTTGTTTTGGTGTATAAATGAAATCTGGCGATTTGCCTTCCAAAGTGCCATTCGTCGGTTGTTTGACAATTTTAAATGTGAGTGGATCATTTTCTACATCAGTCCCAGTGAGCGTTATCTTTATTGATGTATCCTCATCAGTTATCACAGATTGATCAATTGCAACAGGCGGGTCATTGATAGGCTTTACTTTGATGCTCACTTTTGCTGGTGAACTCTCCAATTCTCCATCTTTGACCGAGAACGTAAAGCTGTCATCGCCATTAAAATCTGCATTTGGCTTATATATGACTATCGGTGCTGTCCCACTTAAAGAGCCTTTCAAAGGTTGACTGATAACCTTATATGTCAAATTATCGTTCTCTGGGTCTGAACCTGTCAGTGTTATCGTTATCTGCGAATCCTCGTCAACTTCCACTGATTGCGAATTGGCAACTGGCGGGTCATTTACTCCGACAATTGTTATAGTTACAGTGGCTGGTTGACTATCAACTTTGCCATCGTTGACCACGAAGTCAAAGCTATCTGTGCCGAAAAAATTCGGATTTGGAGTATATTTTAGATTGGGAGGTTGACCACTGATATTTCCTTTAGAAGGAAATCGTGTAATCTTAAATGTGATTGGATCAGAATCTTCATCGCTTCCAGTTAGGGTTATATTAACCGCAGTATCTTCATTAGTAATTATGCTTTGTGGATTTGCTACGGGAGGACGATTCTGAGGTTTAATCGTCACATTAACCCCATTATTAATAAATATTTTATACAATGCGGGAATCTGACCGTAATTGTTGTCTTGCCAGTAATTCCAAAAATCAATAATATTTTTTGGTTTTTTCTTTGACATGGTATCCCAAAGTTCAGTAAGCATACCGTTGATCTCATCGTCATCTATGTTAGGGTTTTCATCTTTGCTTTGTGCGGTATCTGCAATATCCCATAAGATACTGGCAACTGTTCCTTCAACTATTTCGCCTTTTGTGTTGTTTAAGTCTTTTCCTTTCCACCATTCGTTATATTCTATATTGGGGGTGTTGGCATTTGTGTATTGAGTAAGGTTAAACGCATTATCGTCAAATAATGCCTCGGAAAATTCTGCCCAACCTTCCTTCATAGCAAATTCAACATCCGATACAGTGTTTACATAGTGGATTGTTTCTTTGTAACTTCCCTTAGGCAGGTTATTATAATTATAGCCATACAACGCAAACATTATTGAATGTCCGTATTCATGTAACATAGTAGTCCGATCCCATTCTTTTCCAACTGCGATATTGAGAGATTCGCTTACAATACTTCCTGTTGCAACATTATATGTGTATGTATATAATGATGTATTTCCTTCTTTATAGGGCCATTTAGTAGGGATTTTCTTTCTGCTCCAATTTAGTTTATTTATTAGAAAATCTCCTGCATCTACTACGCTATTGAAGATATGACCAAGACAGCGAAATTGATTGGTCTCATTAAAAATATAGTCATTGCTAATTATGCCACCTGATACATTTTGGATTGGCGGAAGATCAAATTTATAGGTCTCGCTTTTGTCATTGACGAGATTGAGAGTGTTATTATTAAAGGCGATAACAAGCTGAAAACTTCGCTGTTCCATGTTAGGATTGCTTATATTGTCAAAAGAATAAAAGCCTTGATCATCGGTATAAACTGTTGTGATAAGTTGATTTTTGGTCTGGATAATTTCATAAAGCTGAACAGCGACCTTTTTTATCGGGACTAATCGGTTTAAATTGTCATTATAATACTTGATATAGCCGTTGAACGATAAAACTCCCTGAGCCATAGCCAGATCAGGTGGGGCAAGCTTATGTTGCACTAAAATTCCCTTTTTACTCATCGTAAAGGAATCCACTTTTTCTGCTATCTGTGAATAAGTATCTTTAACGATCAGATAGATAAAAAAATGTTCTACTTCCTGATAGTCTTGTGAGATTTGAGTATATACTGAGGCTTGGAGTGCATAAGTGCCTTTTTCTGTGACCTCTATCTCAACGGAATAGCTTTTTGATGCCCCTTTGATAAAAAATGGCTCAGTGAAAGTTGAACGCCCAAGCAAAGAAACACCATCAGGAGTTCTGAATTTTATCGTTGTCGTGCCATAGTCTCCCAATACAGAAACAAGGTCAAATGTCAAAATCGCTTTTTGACCAACTAAAGGTGCATTTGACAGATATAGCTTTCCATCAAATAATGGAGGTTTTGTCCGACTAAAACCTTCTGATAACAATGGTGCATAAAGCAGAATTGCAGTTAGAATAATGATTCTTATTTTCATAACTATTATTCCTTATAATCAGTGATCTGTGATCAGTAATCTGTGACAATGGAAAATATGAATTTGTTTACATTCATAATATCGGTCAAAAGAATAGAAATGTTTAATACTTATTTAAGTGATCATGTATCATGGTTTATTTATTTCATAAACTAATGGGTCTTCATCAACAAACATTTTGGGACGGAATGGAACAGGCTTAATTCTATTATTAATGCTTAAAATGGCATGGTTGAATTGAAAAATGACACGATTGAATTGAGAAATGACGCAATTGAGTTGAGAAAAGTTATAATAAATTGTCTGGTAATATCTGAAATTAATTAGTAGCTAGCGAATAAAAATTTGGGTTACTTTCACTAGCTACTAAAAATATTCTAATATCTAAATTTAATATCGCCCCAAGTGGTGCTAAGGCGAGCTTGTGGTGAAACTGGAGTTAATGCTGTGGTGTACAGCTTTGGATCGCCAATTGCACTATGATCGCAACTGTTTCCATCTCCACCATCGGTAATTTGAATGACAAGTTCCTTTGCCCCTGAGGGTATATCAAAAGCCACTTTGAAAGCCTCTACTTCTTTACCGCCATCTGTTCCTTTAAGTGTTGCGGTCTTAGCCATTTCTTTTCCGTCAACGGTAAATATGAATGCTGAACTTCCACCACTACCACACTCTGCGGGGTCTTTTTCATCTGACATACCGCAATAACACTCAAATCTGGTATATTTATCACCTGTCAAGGGAAACACAAATTTAGCTGCTGCGTGCGTTCCAAACCCTCTTTCAAATAGCGTTCCCCCGATAACTATATCATTACGAGTACCAGGACCTTCACCGATAGTCATATTGTCAGCGTCTAATGGACCTCCCCAACCAGTCCATTCAGCAGGCGGATTGGTAGCTTTAAGTCCACAAGCATTAGCCTTTGGTTGAGCGCCATTCACAGGTGCAAGATATACAACTCCTGTTCTTAGGTCTTCTTTAACAACTTTATCATAATCATTTTGCACATTCGGATCGTTTTTAGCTACCTGTTTAGCAGGTTTTGGTGGGACATTTGGCTGTTTGCCACAGTCACTTTTTGCTGCCCAAGCACTGACAATAACCAAATTAAGAACACAAAGAATTGCCACAAAGCAAAATAATTTCCTCATTTTTCGCCCTCCCAATGAAGATTAAAACAATTTAAAAATCAAACTATTTCAAATTAAAACTTCAAAACTACCTCCTTAATTTTTTGATTATTAGTAGTATGCCTTTATGCTCCCCCATAAAGTTGTCATTTTGCCAATGGATTTAACTGATAATCCAGCAGCAGTAAGTAGTTTCGCGTCACCAACACATGAATGGTCACAACTATTACCATCACCGCCGTCATTTAGTTCAATCACAAGTTCCTTAGCTCCATCAGGGATATTAAATTCTACCTTGACTGCGGGAGTATTTTTCCCAGCTTCACCACCCTTGAGTAGATCAGATTTAAACATCTGTTTTCCATCAACAGAAAAGATAAATACGCCACTGCCACCATGACCACATTCAAGCCCTGCATCTTTTTCGTCTGACATTCCGACGTATCCCTCAAATTTTTTGTATTTATCTCCTGTAAGATCATAAACTAACTTTCCATTAGCATGTGATCCAATACCTCTTTCAAAGTATGTCCCGCCAATAACTATTTCATTGCGTGTTCCTGCCCCCTCACCGATAGTAGCATTATCCATATCAAGTGGTCCTCCCCAACCTGTCCATTCTGCTGGAGGATTTTTAGGGTTAAGACCACATTTATTTGGTTTTGGTGTGCTACCATTAATCAATGAAAGATAAATGGCTTTTGGATCTTCTTTTACGATCTTATCGTAATCGTTATTGACATTAGGGTCTTCTTTATTCACTTGCTTGGCTGGTTTAGGAGGATTTACAGGGTTGTTGCAGTCTGCTTTTGATGCCCATGCACCAGAGATTGAAAACACAAAAAACATAGACACTACAAGAAAGTAACATAAGACTTTCAATATAAGTCCCTCCTTTATCTTACGTCAGCTTGATGAAGATAAAAATACCGAATGTGTTAAACGATATTAATTTTTTATCATTCGTCCTCCATCAAAGCTTCTGCAAAAATTGTGAAATGTTAGAAAATAAACACTAAAATCAGAGATGTAAATGAACTTAATCAAAAAATTTGTTTGCATAAATCATTATAAGGAATTTTATTGTGCATGTCAATATAATAATTGGTTCTTGAGACTGTATTAATTTAGTAGGTAATTCAAAGTAATCAATTCCTTTAATGCTTTAACCCAAGGTCTGGAA
>DTPJ01000349.1 GCA_011334435.1 Candidatus Poribacteria bacterium
AAGTATATATTAACCGATAAAGAGATGTTCTGGGACGTTATGCCGAAACATAGAAAAATTATTATGGTCTCAGGTTGGACCTTTATCCTGATCCTCGCTTGTTTTCTCTATATCTACAATAGGCATAAACATTAATTTTTTGTGATCATCGCTTCATCGGACGAAAATTTTTTCCTTGACTTCTTACCTCACTTTTGTTATAACTGTTGATGGTTATTCCCCCCTTTTCTAATATTTTCTAACATAGATTGGACGGAAATGCTTATTACATTTCTATAAAACTTTGTCGTTATTGTTATACAACGGTTTCATTCTATTCAAAATTAGCTGGTTAGGAAATGCTATGGCAATTCTTGGTCAGGGAAGGAAGGAGGATGTTCTATGCCAAAAATTCTTATTTGTATTTTGATGCTTTTAACATTAGTATCAACGTCTTATGGTCAAAAAGATAAATCTCTAATAATTTATTTCCCTTTTGATGAGGGTTCGGGGGATGTTGTCAAGGATTTTGGTCCATTCAAATTAGATGGGAAGCTCATTAATAAACCTGCATGGGTTGGCGGAAAGTTTGGAAAAGCATTGATGTTTGGTGGCGAACCATCTGGACAATATGTACAAGTCGACCATCAACCCGAGTTGGATGCTGATACAGCAGTCACTGTAATGTCATGGATCTTTCCAAACTCTTGGCCTCATAAAGGTGCGTGTTGTGATCAGGTCTGGGGGTTTGGTGTCCACGGAGGTTGTGGCGGTAGAGTGCAATGGGGGCTTTTCCAAGAAAGTGATTTGAAAGCGCGATTTGAAGCGGACGGTGGAAGCTTGGACGTACTAGCACCTTTACCAAAAGAAAAGGAGTGGACGCATGTTGCCATCTCTTATGATAACGGCGCTGGCAAGATATATATAAACGGTGCATTAGCGGGTGAAGGTAAGGGTGCTGGTGCACTTAAAAAGAGCAACGAACCACTGATGATAGCAGCGGATTGTGAAAGGTTGAACTATATCTTTGATGGTATCATAGACGAATTCCGAATGTTCCATCGGGCTTTAAGTGAGGATGAGATCAAAGATCAAATGAATAAAGGCAGAT
The DNA here is from genome assembly GCA_011334435.1 of Candidatus Poribacteria bacterium. Classification (GTDB taxonomy): domain Bacteria; phylum Poribacteria; class DTPJ01; order DTPJ01; family DTPJ01; genus DTPJ01. The sequence continues at coordinate 1,091 of DTPJ01000349.1, forward strand.
CGGAAATCCTCGCAGTTGTCGAAGTAAGTAAGTTAGCTATCACTTGGGGGTCTGTCAAAACCTATTGATTTAGCTTGGTTATTGATTTAGTTTAATTGAAACCGTTGTATAACAGATGAGGTAGGGATTTTTACCCTACGAAAGTTGATGTAACACATACATAACGTTCCTCTATTTGATGGATTACAGGCTTTGACTTATCTCACTTCAACAACAAAATGACCTTAACTTCGTCTATATAGGTTTGTTATCCATACAAATTGCAGACATTGATCATCCAACCGTCATGTTCAAGCACTGCGGAGATAGCAGAAACACGGACTTTCTCATCCAAAGCATCATAGACCTCTTGTGCTATCTCTTCTGCTGAATCCCCTTCAACATTTAACGTATGTATCCAATTCTTATGCAGGTTCAATTCGGGAGCTTTTGGATTATCATAATCACCTGTATAAGTGCTAATAAGATCGATCATACCGGGAGTTCCTGCGTCAAGCGTTGCTATATCAGCCATCTTTCCCTCTGGCTGTGTCTTGTCCTCTACAACCATACTCAAAATTCGCTTTGCATGAGGGCTCGTTAATATTATCCCCGCTATTCTGGGGGTTTTTAAGCTATCTGGCTCAAATCCCATAGTATACATCGTCGCATACAGGGCATCGTGAATGCTCAATCCATAATGACAAATCAAGTTAAATATCGGGTCTGTCTGCTTGCCATTGCTCAATACCAATGTTCTGCTTGGAACATGAATGCTCATAGCACGGTATATGATCAAATCTTTGTTTTTCTCTTGCTCTGGCGTCAATTCACCCAATGGGGTTATTTGAACACTATTGCCAACGATAACCGCTCTACGTTGTTTGCTCATCTCTGAACGACCAGTCAAAGCATAAATAGCAAGTAATTTGCCTGATTTTGTCTGACCAACACCAAGAATCCTGCCGGGATAACTCCCTTCACCTAAAATCTTTTGCATTTATGACTCCTCTCCTTCCTTCTCTGATGATTTTTCTTCTTTGGAAGCAAATTGTTTTAACTTATCAGCCATTTCTCTAAGACTTTTGTCAACTAAATAATTGATAGTTCCCTCTGGATAAGTGCCATCTTCCTTTAATTCACCAGCTTTTAACCCTGTCAGAATTTCCATGCCTTGATCAATAGTGCTAACAGGATATATATGGAATTTTCCATCTTTGACAGCTTGAACGATGTCCTCTCTAAGCATAAGGTTTTTGACATTCTTTTGCGGTATGATAACTCCTTGTTCACCAGTTAATCCTGCGGAAGCACAGACATCAAAAAATCCCTCTATTTTCTGGCTTGCACCGCCGATCGGTTGAATCTCTCCTCTTTGATTAACAGACCCAGTTACCGCAATGCCTTGTTTTATTGGGATACCTGCTATACTTGACAAAAGTGCATATAATTCAGTTGAAGACGCACTATCGCCTTCTACTCCTTCATAGGATTGCTCAAAACATATACTAGCAGACAACGATATAGGCTTATCTTGGGCATATTTTCCACATAAATAACCCGTTAGAATTAAAACTCCTTTGTCGTGAATTCTACCGCTCATCTTAGCTTCGCGTTCAATGTTAATAACGCCATCATTGCCTAAATAGGTTCGGGCAGTTATCCTTGATGGTTTTCCGAATATCCGATCGCCAAGTTGCACAATAGCAAGCCCATTGACTTGACCAACAACCGCCCCATCTGTATTTACCATTATTGTGCCTTCATCTATAAGTTCCTGAATCCTCTTCTCAATTTTGTTTGAACGATAGATTTTCTCGTCAATTGCCTTTTTTACATCGTCAGCATAGACGCGGTCTTTATTAGCTTTTTTTGCCCAATAGCTCGCCTCTCGGATAATATCTGCAATGTCTATAAATCTTGTTATTAATTTATTTTGATCGCCCGCTAACTCTGATCCATATTCAACTACCTTGGCGACCGCAGTCTTATGAAAATGCAAGAGATTTTCTTCTATACATCTTGCACATATAAACTTTGCATATTTGAGGACGTTCTCAGGTGTCCTGTCCATTAATATATCAAAATCTGCCATCACCTTGAATAATTTTTGGAAATCGTTATCTAATTCGTGCAGAAGGTAATATATATAGGGGCTTCCGATCAATATGATTTTTACGTCTAATGGTATCGGTTCAGGTTCAAGCGATATAGTGCTGAAAAGACTTAACTCTTGGGCAACTTCTGATATTTTAATTTCTTTACTGTCAATCGCTCTTTTTAGACCTTCCCAAGAGAAATAATTTCTTAAAAGGCTTTCCGCAGGTATGATCAAGAAACCGCCGTTAGCACGATGTAAAGAACCACCTTTTATCATAGTGAAGTCAGTTGTCAATGCACCAAATCTGATCTGACGGTCTATGCGTCCAAGCAGGTTAGGATAATTTGGGTTAGACTCAATTATAACAGGCGCTCCTTTGGTTTTGGAGTTATCAACGATCAAATTAACTTTATATTTGTTGAAAGAAGGTTGAGGCATCGGTATTTTCATTCCAAGAACCTCTGCTGATTCTCCCTCGCTCGGTTGTCGTCTAAAATCGTCTATATTGTCAATTACATCTTTTTTTACGTCATCAAGATAATCATTGATTTCATCTATACCTGAATATTTTTCCTTTAAATCATCTATGAAATGTCCAACCGCGAAGATAACAGTTTTCTGTTCAAGTTCATTGATCTTAGCTTTTGCTTCCTTTTCAAGGTCTCTGATCTTACGCATAGTAGCGGATATATTATCTTGAAATTCAGCAGCTTTTCTTTCAAGCTCTCTTCTTTGTTCTGGTCTTAACTGAGATATTTGTTGAGGAGTAAGAGGTTGTCCTTGGAACGCAGGGATAAGCATAAGTCCTGTCGGTCCTGTTTGTAATGAAAAACCCGCCGCTGTTGCTTGCTCATCTAAGCTTGACATTTCCTCGCTTCTTTTCTGTTGATATTCTTGGAATATCTCGTTTCTCTCTCGCTCAAAATCCTCTGCTTCAAGTGCCCGCGGAATTTCAACTCGTAGATGATTGAGTAATTTATCCATATCAGATTGGAATTCTAATCCTTTACCAGCAGGCAATCTCAGGGCATTAGGTCTATAAGAATCTTCAAAGTTATATACGTAACACCAATCGCTTGGAGTTGGCAATTCACTCGCTTTATCCTTTAAGTAATTTTTTATGAATGTTGTCTTTCCCGTGCCGATAGGACCAAGAGCATATATATTATAACCTTGACTTCTTATTTCAACGCCAAACTCAATAGCTCGCAAGGCTCTATCTTGACCGACTGTCTCTTCTAGCGGCTTTATATTTGATGTGCATTCAAATTCAAAATCATCAGGGTTACAGACTCGCCTCAATTCTTCTGGTCTCAATTCATTAATATTTAACGCCATTTTCTTTTGCCCTCCATAACAATTGATAAGCAGAGACAGAGAGATTTCATAATAACGCAAGCACTAATATAACATCAGTTAAATAATATGTCAAGTTTAATAGGCTTTCAGCTATTATTAATCTAAGACAATCCAAGCAACAGTAAATGTCTCAATTTCTCCAAGATTGTTGATAATATCTACGCGAAGCGGAACTCT
>DTPJ01000553.1 GCA_011334435.1 Candidatus Poribacteria bacterium
AGCAAGACCCTGTTTCAGCGATTTAATGTTATCAAAGCTTTTATTAAGGTGTTTTTCTAACCATGATCTTGTATTGTTGTTATGCAGATCAAGTGCGGACTCCATTCTAAGGACACCAGTAAAATATTCTGGCTCCCAATCTTCAAACCATGGTATATTCCTTACTTGTGTAGCAAGTTTACATACATTTTTCGTTACAAAGTGATACCAATTCGGATCAGCAGTCTTTTGCTTTATAGTTTCGTTTAATTTTTCCCAATTTGAGTCAGTAAGGTCATCTTCACGCATGTCAAATAGTTCACGATACATCACTATTTGATGTCTCCAATATGAGACGTTATGCGTCCTTTCAATAACTAACTTAAATATCTCCCATCTTTCAGCATCTGACTTTGCATCAGCACATAATTGACTTAATACTTTTCCTGTTGTTGAATGAATATCCCTTTCATAGTAACTCAAAAGGTTAAACAGGTTATATTTATTCTTATAATATTCCCTTTTAAGCATTGTATGTGAATGACAATCAATTGTGCGTATTTGCCCCATTATTTCCAGCAGTTCTTCTCTAAAACTATTGCCCATGATAAAAACTCCTCTTTTGGAATGAATATTATCACTTTCCCGCATTCATTCTTAAATTATACATATTATAACCAACTTCCCTGCAAGCGTTTATCGTTTCTATGTAAGGGGTATCAACAACATCAAGGAAGCCAATTTGATAGTTTTCACCATCTCCACGACCAGTAGTAGCTTGATCGCTATATTGAAACCAATGTGAGCCTACAAATATAGGATTTTTTAATGCACCAGAGACATAATTTTTATACGCTCTTGCCCTATCTTCTTGATTTTCGGTTGCCTGCAATCCTGTATGGAACATGCCCCTATCCAATGCCCCAAAATGGAACTCTCCGATAATAACAGGCATATCTATCCCTTCTGGCAATCTAAAATCTTGGACATCGCGATGGTAGAGATTATAACTTACGACATCGCAATATTTAGCTGATGCCTTGACAGCAAGTGGATTTGCCCAAGCAAACCTGCAACCAAGATAAAGGTTATTTGGTGCAACCTCTTTTACAGCTTCTCGGCAGAGTTTGAAATATCTTTCGGCAAATTTTGTATAAAATGCGGTCAAATCCGCATAAGCCTTTTTTCTATCTGGCGATTCTCTGCTTTGTAACATTGCGTCCCATGACTCATATTTTGTCTCCCAAACTTCATTTAGTTTCTCTATTGTCCCATATTTTGCTTTCAGATCATCAATAAAAATCTTCTTTGCAGGCTGATCAGGCGGAGATACAAGGGTAGCTATCGCCAGAGATACCTCATCACCCCAGCTTATCTCATTATCTACGAAATATCCAATACACCAGGGGTCATCTGCTGATCTGCCTTTTTGTCTTGCCATGCTTTTCTTTAATTCTGTTGAAAAACTTTCGTCAAATACATCGCGGAATTTTCCCCAATATCCTTCGCTTCCTTCCAACAATTTACCACCAAAGCCGATAGATACAACATAAGGCGTCCTTCTCATACTATATATGTATTCGCTAGACCAATTTGCGATGGTATTCATTCCCCAACTTTTCAATCGCTTATGCGTTATATCAGCGAATATTTCTCGCCATGATTCGCCATATTTTCTGTAAAGGTTTGCAGCGCCAAAACTATAAGTTTTATATGTTTTGCCTTCATAATAGTTGTGTGGCGCCCATGAACCTTCGCCGTAAAATTGGGCAAATGGAGAATCCTTGTCTGGCAGATTTTTGAAATAATATTCACGGTCAGTTATAGGTGTAACACCGTTCCAATCTCCAACGCAGTCTATGCCATGTGACCAGAAAAGATAACCATCGGGATCAACCAACCACCACTTGCCGTTAAATTTTTCTGCTCTAAAATATCCCGTTGCTCTAAGCTTCGGTCCATCTTTCCAACCGCCGTATTTATCCCAATTGTCAGGACCGTGGTTCGCCTCTAAATCTGATTGCTCTTCTTGTTTATGCTTTTCTAAATCTTTATCTGATTTTGTTTTCCCTGGCCAATCTTTGTGTATGAATTGACCATATTCATCTATCATCGGGAAGAATTGGCTCTCATCCATTGTAATCCATTCTGGAGGATCATATATGCCACCCGCGCGGATATTGCTTATTTCAAAAGCATGATCAACCTTAGGTTCATTAACAAATATGACAAATTGGACGATGTTATTGAGGTTGAGTGGAGAATCCTTCAATAATCCACCGGGAAATCCTCTCATACCAAACATCTTCGGTGCAAGCCAATCAGGCAATTTTCTCGGAAGTTTTACCTTCAATGTCTTTTTCTCGTTAGGTGCTATATTGATATTATGTGTGATACAATTTTTAACTCCATCAGCGTTTGGATTGTCTATACGCCAATGGACAGTTACATTTTGCGATCCCACGTTTTTAATGTCCATAGCAATATATTGGAATTTGGACAAATCCTGATATTTTTCTGGATTTTTTATTGTTATGCCGGGCCATCTATCTTTATGTCCTGTGCTAACAAGCAAAGAGTATCCATCTTTATCGCTTATCAAAGCGACTTTTGAATCGCTTGTTCTAACCGTGCCTATCCCAAAATCACGGTTGAGATCAATTAGTATCTGTTCATCTGATGAAACCGCAAGGATAAAAGAATAGATGCCTATTGAGTAGATAAGAAAATTGGATAAAAACATATTATTCTCCTTTGTTATATAAATTAATGTTGTTTTTTGCTTACCTCATCAAAGTTTATAATATCCATATACTCCCATTCCTTATATGCCATAACATAAAGCCCCTTCTTTGTGGCATATTGGACTATATTATCGGGAAATGTTATGCTTGCAAAGATCGGTATAACCTCTTTATCCTCATATTCAGGATAAAATTTCTTAAATAAATCTGCTTTTTCTAATATCTCATCAACATAATTCACTCTTGGAGTTGCTCTGACCTCAATCATAAAAACTTTATCTTCACAAACTGCCAAGACATCAACTTCAAAGCTTTCTCCATCTTTTCTCACTAATTCTCTTATTGATTTCTTTATAGGATCACATCCGAAATATTTATTGATTATGGGTCTGACAGCGGGAGAAACAAGGTCTTCATCAAGCGTTCCCATCTTTTTAGCCAATGCTGCCCATTGTTTGTTCATCTCTTTATGGGAATTTTCCATTCTATCCTTAAAATCGCTCATCTCATCTTTGAAAACCTTCATCTCATCTTTGAAATCGCTCATCTCATCTTTGAAATCGCTCATCTCATCTTTGAAGACCTTCATCTCATCTTTGAAATCGCTCATCTCATCTTTGAAAACCTTCATCTCATCTTTGAAATCGCTCATCTCATCTTTGAAGACTTTCATCTCATCTTTAAAATCTTCCATCTCCCTCTCAAGCCTATTTAGAGCAGTATCTGTATGGATAATGAATTCTTCAAGGACGTGTTCTAATGTGCTTACTCTCTGTTCAGTGGTTCGCATATTTCTCTCTCCATATACCTACATTTATATAAATTGATTACTGATCAGTCCAGTCCATTATAACGCCGAGATATTCATCTTTTTTATCAACAAGACCATCATAGGCAGATTTCGCGTCTGCTGGATTTATAACATGGGTCAACAATTCTTTTACTTTAAGTTTTCCTTCCTTAAAGAGATTATAGACAATTTGAGTATTACGTTCAATTGAATGTTTGCTTTCTCCTGAGTGCATAGTCGGAAAAACCCATTCATGAGCACTTTTCAACGTTATAGCACCTTTATTTATTAAATGGACATAGTCAAGTATATTGGTTATGTCTGTAATATATTCACCTCTCGGCGAACCAAGCAATATTACCTCACCTTTGAGTTTAGTTAATTGGAAAGCCATTTCTATCAATCTTGGATTGCCTATAGCTTCAACGGTTGTCTCTACACCTTGACCGTTTGTAAATTCCTTTACTCTTTCTAACGGATTCTCTATTTCTGGATTGATTAAGTATTTTATTCCGCATTTGCTTGCACATTCAAGCCTTCTATTAACTCTTTCTATGCTGATTACTCTCATGCCCGCAAGTGTAAAAAGTTGGGAAGCATAGTTTCCCACAAGTCCAAGACCAATTATGGCGACAGTATCGCCAAATTCTGCTGATGAAACTCTCATCGCAGTTATTGCAACAGTAGCCATTCTTATAAATGGGATAAGTTTTTCGTCAATTTCCAATGGACGTTTTAAGACTAACATAATATTGTTTGTTTTCACTATTGAAGCATGTGGTGTATAACAAAATACAATATCACCTGGGACACACTTTTTCACTCTTGCACCAACTTTTAGGACTTCTCCAACTGCTGTATATCCAGAGCCGTGCGGAAATCTGGTCCCACTTTGGAGCGCAGTATATCCTGCACATTCTGTCCCTGGACTAATCAGACTATAATGGGTTTTCATCAATATCTGATCTTCGGCAAGTGTCTCATCTATTTCATAGTCTTCAAGCACAACGTTATATGCCGAAGGCATGATAATTCTTTTTCCTTTCATCTTTTAACCTCCCCCAATAATTAGGTTCTTTGGCGATAAATTCAAGCAAGCCCATATATTTTCTACATACAAGTTTTATCAATTTACCAACAGGTTCAAAATGCTAAATCCGCATTTTTATTG
>DTPJ01000612.1 GCA_011334435.1 Candidatus Poribacteria bacterium
GAATGTGCTTCAACTGTTAATCAATATAGCAAAGGTCAAATCGCTGCAATATATGGACCTTTTGGCAGTGTCTATCAGAGATCGCATTATCCTACTTTAAGACAGATGATGTCCGATATAATGAAAAAACTATTTCCTGAACCGATGGTTGAACTGAACGCTCCGCCGTGTGTAGATGTTTCAATTAGGCGTCAGGGAGAAAAACTCCTAATTCATCTTGCAAATACCGCTGGCATGCAAGTTACAAATCAATATGCCATTATTGACCATATTCCATCGCTTGGACAGATGGAGTTGATTGTCCGCCTAAGCAAAAAGCCAAAAAGGGTATCAATCGTCCCTGATGATACGGATATTAAAACTCACTGGTCAGATGGCAGACTTAGTGTTATTATATCAAAGTTGGATATTCACAGTGTTATTGTTATAGAATAATAGGGAGAGTTTTTATGGATATATCAAGAGCTTCTGCATGCACTTATGGTTTGAACAGCAAGAGTTTTGATTATGCCTTACAAGTATCCGCTTCCGCAGGATTTAAGAAAGTTGACCTCTGGGGTGGAATGCCGCATTTTTCCATCAATGAATCTGAATATAGCATTGATGAACTGATCAAGTCCGCAGAAAAGCATGGCGTTCGTATTGCTAACATTGGGACATATTGTGGAAAATCTTTTTCCAGTGACTCAAAGGACGAAATTGAGCAAGAGATAAAAAATACAAAAAAGACAATAGACATAGCCAATAGGCTTGGTGCAAGGTCAATACGAGTTGTCCCAGGAAGTGGCGAGTTGTCAGTTTTGGATAAGATCGTCCCATACTTTAAGGAAGTTGCAGAATATGCTGAATTAAAGGGCGTGTATATGGGGTTTGAAAATCACGGAGGACCGATTTCTGGAAATCCGTCTGCGTGTGCCGAGCTATCAGAAAAAGTCGGATCAAAATATTTCGGCGTCCTTTATGAGCCATGCAATCTTATGCACGCTGGAGTAGATTATAAAGAGGCTTTTAAGACTTTTTCTCAATATATAACTCATACGCATATAAAAGACGGCAAAATTGGCGATGATGGTAAATTTAGGGCGACTATGCTTGGTGACGGCATTATTGACATGGTTTGGGTCATAGAAAATTTGAACAAAGCTGGCTACGATGGCGATTTTGCCCTTGAATATGAGGTAAATCACATTGAACCTATAGAGACAGGGCTGAAAAAATGGTTTGAATATTATAAAAATAAATAATGGTCAAGGCAAAATGATTAACTTGATTGTCAAATACTTTATAAACAAAGGGAAATAAAATGATTACCGTTGGTTCTGGGAAATTTACTTACAGAGTTGTTGAGGGCTGGGGGAAATTGCCGTATGGCTGGGATTTTAAGCAAGTTGCAGGTGTCGTTGTGGACTCGCATGACAACGTCTTCGTCTATAACAGAGGCGAACATCATGTAATTGTCTTTGATAAAGATGGAAATTTTCTTTACGCTTGGGGCGAAGATATGTTCGCAAGCGCTCATGGATTATGGATTGATGATGAAGATTATCTTTATTTTGCCGATCATCAAAGTCATACAATTAAAAAATGCACTGCTGATGGAAGATTGTTAATGACGTTAGGCACAGAAAACGTCAAAGGTGAGATAGGACAACCATTCAGAAGCCCAACAGGTGTATCCGTTGCCCCATCTGGGGACATATTTGTCTCTGATGGATATGATAATGCAAGAGTCCATAGATTTTCTCCACAAGGAAAGCATATTCTATCATGGGGAGAAAAAGGAGACGGCGAAGGACAATTCGCAGTTCCACATGGAATATTTGTCCATAGAGATGGAATTGTATACGTTGCAGATAGAGAAAATCATCGGATACAGTTGTTCACTCCCGATGGTGAATTTATAACTCAATGGAAATCAGATTTCAATATGCCTTGCACATTGTTTATAGATAAAGATGACATAGTTTATGTGCCAGAGTTAAGGCATCGTATTAGCATCCTTGATATTAACGGAAATCTTTTGGATAGATGGGGCGGAGTTGAAAGCCATGAAATAGGACAATTTGTCGCTCCTCATACCGCTTGGACTGATTCTAAAGGTGATCTTTATGTCGGCGAAGTCCTTGAAGGTCAGAGGATACAGAAATTTGAAAGGATAAAATGATGAACATCATCTTAATATCACTGGACACTCTTTCAGCAAAGCATGTTGGTTGTTATGGATATTGGAGGGAGACGACACCAAATATAGACAAATTCGCTCAAAATGCGGTGTTGTTTGAAAATTGTTTTTCACCGGGCATCCCTACTCAGCCATGCTACACTACAACCTTTTCTGGCAGAGTGCCGTTAGATCATGGCATTGTCGCTCATGGGGGAACAGCAGATATAAAACAAGGTGTTGTGATGCTCCAAGAGATATTATCTGAAAATGGTTATCATACAGCCTGTGTTTCTGCTTTGCCCAATATGAAGCCATGGTTTAGAAAAGGATGGAAAGAAGAACTTCCGCCTGCAAAGATAGAAAGCCAATATCCGCAGATGGTAACCGCAGAACAGATCAATGGGACTGCTATCCCATGGCTAAGAGATCGGAAAAAGAGTGATAAATTCTTCCTATTCCTGCATTATTGGGACGTCCACACACCATACTTTGCTCCGATGGAATATAGAAACAGATTTTATAGCGGAAATCCGGGCAATCCTGACTTGACAAGTTTTCTGCCATTTGAAAGCCAACCTTTTGCAGAATGGTGGCTAAAACCTTCGGAAAGTGATAGGGTTTTCGCTGGCTGGATCAAACGTTTGGCACAAGAAGCAGGCGTTGAAAAAATAACTGACGCAGAATATATAGTAGCACAATATGACGCTGAACTTGTCTATCTTGACGAACATATCGGCATATTATTAAATGTAATCAATGAGTTAGGGCTTGATGAAAATACGTTCATAATGTTTATGTCTGATCACGGTGAAGAAATGTATGAACATGGCATTTTCTTTGATCATCATGGGCTTTATGATGCAAATATACACACGCCATTGATCGCCAAACTTCCTGATACATCAAATGCTAATAGGATAACACATCACGTTCGCCACGAGGATATATTCTCAACAATACTTGATGTCGCAGATGTTGACATTCCTGATGGAATAGAAGGCAAAAGCCTTTTACCGTTTATCAAAGGTGATATACCTAATAAATGGCGAGATGATATGCTTTTAACAGAGGAAAACTCGTGGATGAGCAAATGGGCTTTGAGAAAAAACGGCTTTAAGCTAATTAAAGCCAGGGCGAAAGATTGGCATAATTTTCCGCCAAGAGAGCTTTACCACTTGTCATCAGATCCAAAGGAGATGAATAATCTCGTAGAGGCAGAATCTAAGATCGCTGATGAGATGGACAAGGAGCTTGAATCTTTAATCTCAGAAGGACTTAAACGTTATGGACGGTCAATTGATCCGCTTGTGGAGCAAGGTCTTTCCCCAATGGGACAAAGAGCTTGGGAATGGATAAAAAAATCAAAGTATTGGTAATATAAAAGGAGGCAAAAAGTGAGCATAGAGAGATGGGATATACTTAGAGAAATTGATGAGATTCATGCGGAAGTTGATCGGATATTCAATAACTTCCTCAGACGAATACCAAACCCGATGATAGAAGAAAAATTGACTACATGGATGCCATTAGTTAATATATATGATAATGCAGATGAAATAGTAATAGAGATTGCCCTTCCCGGTGTCAAAAAAGAGGACATAGACTTATCATTGCAAGACAGAAAATTAATTGTAAGCGGTATTCGTATAGGGAAATCCGATAAACCGCATTATTTGCAAGAATGGAGATATGGCAGTTTTGAAAGGGAGATAGACATTCCCGTTCCAATAAAAAGTGATGATATACATGCTGAATATACAGATGGAATATTAACAGTTACAATGAAAAAGTTGAATGATATATAATTAATTATTAAAGTTAATGGAGCAAAAAATGCCAGAAAGAGATTATTATGAGGTTTTAGGAGTAAGTAAAGACGCATCGTTAGATGATATAAAGAAAGCATATCGCAAATTAGCGATGAAATATCATCCCGACAAAAATCCCGGAGACAAAACAGCAGAAGAGAAATTTAAGGAAATATCAAACGCCTATGAGGTGTTAAGCGATCCTGAGAAACGAAAGGCTTACGATCTAAGAGGTATGGAAGGCATCCATGATATGGGATTTCAGGGATTTACAAGCAGTGATGATATTTTCAGACATTTTAGCGATATATTCAGTGACTTTTCATTTGGAATGAGAGAAACAGGTCCCGAACGTGGGGCAGATTTAAGATATTCCTTGACCGTGCCGTTTATGGATGCGGTATTTGGATCAGAACGGCAGATTCAAGTTCAGCGAAGAGAAGTATGCGGAACATGTAGAGGGACAGGTGCAAGACCCGGAACAAGCCCAACAACTTGTCCTGATTGTGGCGGAAGGGGATTTGTGTCCCAAGGTGGTCGCGGAATAGGATTTTTTAACATAACTACACAGTGCAGACGTTGTGGAGGATCGGGAAAGATCATATCTACGCCATGCCAAAACTGCGGTGGCGATGGAACAGTTTTAGCAAATAAGACTATCTCTGTCAGAATTCCCCCCGGATCAGATAATGGAACTGTATTAAGACTTGC
>DTPJ01000618.1 GCA_011334435.1 Candidatus Poribacteria bacterium
AAAATCTTTTAGCTCCGTCAGGAGCGGCATATTTCCCCATCATATTTCGCTCCGCTTCCGCTTTGTATTTTGGCGTTTATCGTTTCTATAAATATGGCGCCCCTTCGGGGCTAAAAACAACATTATCTCATATTAAAAATAACGTTTTTCCCTTAACTTAACGCCCATGCCCTTTATCCCCCTTTTTCAAAGAGGGAAACTAATAGAGTTACTTTTTTCAAAGGGGGAAACATAAAAGTCTCCCTTTGGAAAAGTGAGATTTAGAGGGATTTCCCTAAATAATTTAATTAGATAATAAATTGTCCGAACTCATGTCCGATCTTCAGATCAAAACTTGACATTATCTAAATTATGTCTTATACTGCAATGTAATTTTTAAATCCTCCAACATTAATAACATACAATCTCAAAATAAGGAGGCAGAAATAAATATGTTTAGTGGATGTTATACAGCCCTTATTACCCCAATGACAGAAAAGGGCGTAGATTATGAAGGGTTAGAACGATTAGTGGAATATCAAATTTATTCAGGTGTTAGCGGAATATTGGCTGTCGGAACAACAGGCGAAAGCCCTACTCTTGTATGGGAAGAACATAGCAAGGTAATAGAAAAAGTCCATAGCATAGCCAAAGGAAGATGCATGATCATTGGCGGAACTGGAAGCAATTCAACAGCAGAGACCATGTTAGGGACAAAACACGCAGTAGAGAGCGGAGTTGAGGCAGTGCTATTAGTTGACCCATATTATAACGGTCCAAGTTCGCTTGAGATAAGGCGAGAGTATCTTGAACCAATTGCCGAAGCTTTTCCAAAAACAAAAATAATACCATACATTATCCCCGGACGCACAGGCACGCAACTTTCCGCACAAGACCTCGCAATTGCTCATAAAAAATATCCAAATATCTGTGCAGTAAAAGAGGCTACGGGTGACCTTGAAAATATGAAACTTATAAGAAAGTTCTGTGGAAAGGATTTTGCCATAATGTCTGGCGATGATGATAAGACTTTTAGCATGATGACCGATCCTGATATAAAAGCAAGTGGCGTTATTTCGGTTGTGTCCAACGTAGCCCCGAAAGCTGTCCAAGAGATGACCGACTATATAAATAAAGGCGATATTGCAAATGGCGAGAAGTTAGCTAAGGCACTTCAACCGTTATTTGAAACATTAGTGACTGTTAGGACGCAAGAGGAAACCCTTTATGGAATGGTAACATGCAGAGCAAGAAATCCATTAGCCATAAAAACCTTTATGAACATATTGGGCGTGCCATCGGGAAAGGTTCGTCAACCGTTAGGCAAGATGACCAAAAAGGGAATTCAGGTTATTATTGATGCTGGTAAAAAGGTTCTTAAAGACAATCCTGAAATATTTAAGCCATTAGGAGATTTCTTCGGTATAGATGTTGAGGAAAGATTAAATAATGAAAAATACACTCATGGCTTATATTACACCGAATATTAAGGCATTAATAATCGGTTATATATTTTTAACATGCGTATTCGCATCGGCAAAGGAGTCTGTTATGGAGGAAACTTTTAAAAATCCCCCGAATGAGTATCGGATGCTTCAAATAATCCATCACTACTATGATAAAGACCTTGCCAAAAATTATAAAAAACTCGGACTTGGCGGGGTTGTCGCAAATGTGAGTTTCAATGATTACCTTGAAAGCGAATCCGCATGGGACAACTTTATCAAATGCCTTAATGATTTCAGAGAACAAGGATTGCTATTTTGGATTTATGACGAAAAAGGATACCCAAGCGGGAAAGCAGGCGGTCTGACTTTGAAAGATCACCCAGAATTTGAAGCTCTCGGCGTTTTATTCGCAAAGACAGAGGGAAAAGGGACGATACGGCATAAAATACCCGTGAGTGAAAAGATCACATCTCCGCCGTTATCAATCGTTGCAGTGCCGATCTTGAATGATAAATATGATCTAACTAAAAAAGTTGATCTCACAGACAAATTCAAGCAAGGAGAATCCGAGATCGTATGGAATGCTCCTGATGGGAAATGGTGTATAATGTCATTTCACATTAGCAAAATTTACGAAGGGACGCATTGTGTAACTAACTACTCAGACACATTGCCTTATATCAACATAATTGACCGTGACGCAGTAGCGCGATTTATCCATCTAACACATGATGCCTACAAACAAAGATGCGGAGATGCGATAAGAGATTACGTCCAAGCGTTCTTCACTGACGAACCTTCGCTTATGACGCTCTACTTAAAGAAAGAAGAAGGATTGCTTCCACCGATCCCTTGGAGTAACAGCTTTCGTGAAGATTTTCGCAAGCATAATGGCTATGATATTGTGCCTGACTTGCCTCATCTTTTCGTTGATTGCGGAGAGGATACGGTCTATAAACGGCTTCAATTCTGGAAGGAGGTCTCTAAACTTATAGAGGAAAATTTCTATGGTCAGATTCAGGATTGGTGTCATGCGAATGGGACAAAGTCATCAGGTCATGCATTATGGGAAGAACACCTTTCTTGGCATGTTGGATTTGAGGGTGATCTATATAGAGATTTGCGAAGAATGGACATCCCCGGAATAGATATACTTAGCTCCAATCCGACACAGCATGTCCACGCGAGACATATACCTATACCAAAGTTTGTCAGTTCAGTTACTCATTTGGCAGGCAAAGAACTTTGTATGAGTGAGACTTCCAGTTTTATACAAATAATGACCAAACAACCATGTTCTTTTGAACAACGTATCGGCACTATCAACTGGCAATATGCACTTGGTTTGACTTGCATTACCTCATATTATCGCTTATTAGATGAGTTTAAATTCAAAGATGGCGAATTAAATATATTCAACGAACATATTGGCAGGCTTGGTTTTATGCTTACTGGTGGAAGACATATAGCTGATATAGCTGTCTTTTATCCTATTCATAGCCTTTGGGGAGAATATATTCCAACAAACGATATTGCACAATCATTTAACCTTAGCGAAAAAGCTAAACGTATAAATAACGAGTTTAGCGAGGTCTCCTGTGAACTTTTGGCAAATCAAATGGATTTTGATTATATTGACGATCAAGCTATCCTTGAAAGCCAAACTGCCGATGGAAAGATAAAAGTTGCCAATGAGAGTTTTAGCATTCTAATCCTTCCAAATGCTTATGTAATACCTGCTGATGTTTATAAAAAAGTTGAAACTTTCGTAAATTCTGGTGGATCGCTTATCGCACTCGGCGGTTTACCTGATACAGGAATGACGAAAGATGAGACAAAGATCATCAATGAAATATCGCAAAGACTTAAAAAATCAAATAAAGTTATCATTGCTAAAAATGTTCCTGATGTGATAGAATCATCAAAGAAAGTTTTAGATTTAGACCTGTCTTTAAATAATCCCTGTAAAGAGTTGATGTATGCCCATCGTCAAAAAGATGGGAAAGATATATACTTCATATCAAATAGCCTTGATAAATCAATCAGTCGTGAGATTACTTTCAGATGCACAGGCAAAACTTCAATTTGGCATCCAACAACAGGCGACATAAAACCAATAGAAGGCAGAGAAGAGAATGGCAAAACTGTTATTAGGCTTGATTTAAAGCCTTTTGAGGGTGTATTTATAGTTTTTAATGATGAAAGGATATAATTATGACCAAACTATTTTCCTTTATTTTTATATTAGCCATCTTATTCGCTATTAGTGGATGTGCTATCCGTTCTGATTACTATCAGGGACAACGTAGCCTTGAAGCAGGCGATTATGATGCGGCGATCTCGCTTTTTCAGTATGCTTTAAGGACATCGCCAAATGATCCGAAAATCCTTACAGATTTAGGATATGCTTATCTAAAGAAGAACGATTATCAAAGGGCAATTCAGTATTTTGAGAGGGCAAAGTCAATTGATCCGACTTATGCGAAGGCATATCTTTATCTTGGCAATGCCTATGAAGCACAAGATGATTTACCAAAAGCCATAAAAGAATATAATGACTATTATCAGCAGTTTCCTATGACTCCGATGGGGCAAAAACTAAAAGCACGTATAGGCGTCTTGATGAAAAATCAAATTGCAAAAGAGGTTAAGCAGGCGATTGAAAAGGAGAAATATCTGACGGTTGATCAGATACCAGACAATACCATTGCGGTTTATTATTTTACAAATTACACTGGCGACCCTAATCTTGATCCTCTTCAAAAGGGATTAGCTGATATTCTTATAACTGACCTTTCGCAAGTCAAGTCTTTAAGGGTGCTTGAAAGGACAAGATTACAAACTCTTTTAGATGAACTCAATCTAAGCCAAACAGGGGCGGTTGATCAGACGGATACACCAAGATTTGGCAGATTACTCGGCGCAAAACGTATTATAACTGGTGGATTTGCAGAGCCATCAGATAATATGCTACGGATAGACTCTTTAGCTACAAATGTCGCAACCGCTGAGGCAGATGCACAAGCAAACGCTTCGGGAAGAAAAAATGACTTTTTCTCCATAGAAAAACAACTCGCTTTTGGAATAATAGATAACTTAGGAATATCCTTGACGCAAGAGGAAAGAGACGCAATTCAAAAAATACCTACTGAGTCATTTCTTGCTTTTCTTGCTTATTCTCGTGGCATAGATTACGAAGATAAAGGTATGTATAGAGAAGCAGCTAACGAATTCAAGAATGCA
>DTPJ01000098.1 GCA_011334435.1 Candidatus Poribacteria bacterium
AACGGGCAATCAATATCCAGATGGACTTTGTCCTAACGCTGAGGATCTGTTCCATAGAATGCTTTTAGTCTATACATTTTCAGACAAGGAATATCATAAACGTAATTCAGAAGCTCTAAACAAAACGATAAAGAGATTATCTTAGCCAACGTTGTTTAATGCCATAATCGCAAAAATGTATGGATAAACGGGGTCTGAATATCCACCAATGACTTCCCAATATATGCCAACACAGCTTGGATTCCAGCTACCGTCAGGATTTTGATGGCTTAAAAGGAAGTCTATCCCTCTTTTTGCTGATGGACTATTCGGGTCGTTCAACAATAGTGCATAAGTTGACCACGCAGTCTGTTCAATTGTGCTTTTTGTTCTATTTCCGTTTATATCCTCTCCCCAACCACCATCATTGTTTTGGCATGATTCAAGCCATCTTATGCCTTGTTTTACCTCATCAGATTTGCTATTTCCAGTTTTTATTAATGCTTCTATGGCTAAGGCAGTTCCATAAGTATTCCTTGAAAGCCAAAGGTCTTTCCAATAGCCCTGTTTTGATATACTCGTTTTGATCCATTTGATCGCTTTATCAATCTGACTATCAAAACCCTTCGCTTCTAAAAGTGCTAAGATCGCATGAGATGTTATGCTGACACAACTTACATCGCCTGCACCGGGTCTATATGTTCCCCATCCGCCATCATAGGACTGATGTTTTATTAGCCAATTTATGCCATTTTTTACTGATCTATGATCTTTGGTTAAACCTGACCTTAAGAGGGCTAAAACTGATAATGCAGTATCATCAGCATCGCTTGGTAGATTTCCGCCGGGCAGACCAGAAAATGCCCACCCACCATCATCGTTTTGATTTTCTATTAGCCATTTAACTGCTCTTTCAATTTCTGTCTCGTATCCTTTGAGATAGCTTAAAGTTACAGCACTTAAAGATGTGTCCCAGACATTTAAGTTTATAGCTTCCCTGCATCCGCCATCTATTGATCTTAATGATTGTAACCAGATATTGCCCTCATCAATCACCTGATCTACTTTATCGCTTCTATAGCCAAATTTCCTTGCATCTATTAAAGCCATCATAGATAACTCGGTTATAAGCCCAACTCTGAACCAACTTCCGTCTTTACATCTGCCATTCAATAGCCAGTTAAGCAGATCAGAGACAACATCCTTTCGGTTTTTGGTGTGCAATTCCATAATAAGAAAAAGCGGGACGACTGTATGTTTTTCTGCTATAAACATATTTTTGAATATATCGGAATAAAAAAGCCTAACTGGTGGGGCATATTGAGTCGGAGGTTTTATATGTGAAGTCAAGGATTTCGGCAATACTTTCGCAATTGCTTCTCCAAACCGCATCATTGTTGATAGGATTTTCGGCGCTTGTAGTTCATTCCAAGATATATATCCATAACGTGCATATATCAACTTGACAAGCCATTGATTTAATTTCAGATCAGGTGTTTTTTTGAGAATTTTCTCAACCTCTGCATTCTTATATTTTTTATTTATCTCCATCAATGCTAATTTAGCCAATAATGTCGCTTCATTATCCGATCCGATAGCTGAATCTAATCCCCAATATCCAAATTCATTTTGATTTTTTTCAAACCAATCTATGATCTTGTCATCAATCGGTTGACCTAAATCTAATTGCGTCAAAACATAGGCACAAGTTGGGAAAGTGTTTGATGAAAGTTCGCCTTCAAAATGTCCATCTTCTCTTTGTAATTTGAGCAAATGTGGAATGGATTTCTCAATGCTTTCTTTTATGTTCATAAAGAAGTTCTCCGAGTAGATCAAAGGGTTTTATCTAAAATATCCTCGTTGTTCTAACTTTAAGAATTTTGCCAGAAAATATCAAAACCGCAGAAACTAACACTATCAATAAAACGCTATAAGCGGATGCAGTGCCAAAATTAGACAACCTGTCAAGTTGTGAATATATCTCAACGGAAATAGGTTTGTTGGTAGGGATATAAAGCAGAATAGATGAGACAAATTCACCGATAGCAGTAACAAAAGCTAAAAGTGTCCCAGCGAATATCCCAGGCATAACCATCGGTATTACAACTCTCCTGAACGCATAAAACCAGCTCGCCCCGAGATTCCTCGCCGATTCTTCAAGCGAATTGTCCAATTGTTGGAATGACGCATAAGTTGACCGAAATACAAGCGGAATATGCCTGACAAAATATGCGATAGGCAATATCCAAAATGTGCCTGTGAGTATCTGTCCTGCTGTGAATATCCCCGGCTTATTGAACGCAATTATCAGATTCATAGCGACAACTGTTCCCGGCAATGCCCATGGGACCATTATCAAAATATCAAGCAATCTTCTGCCGATAAATTGCCTTTTCGCTAAAAGATATGCGGAAATGACGCCAAATATCAAATTGCCTGTGGTCGCCAGAGAAGCCATTTTTAGACTATTGACGATAGGTTCAAGGACGCCGGGCTTTGTGAATAGGTTTTTATAATTCTCAGTCGTATATTCGCTTGGTAAAATCTGCCATGTCCATGAGCCATCTTTTACAAATGACATCAGAAATATAGTCAAATGTGGCAATAAAAGGATAATCACGATCAAGCATCCTAAAAATCCCATAAAATATCTGCCAAATCTGCC
The DNA here is from genome assembly GCA_011334435.1 of Candidatus Poribacteria bacterium. Classification (GTDB taxonomy): domain Bacteria; phylum Poribacteria; class DTPJ01; order DTPJ01; family DTPJ01; genus DTPJ01. Next base: position 2,645 of record DTPJ01000098.1, read on the forward strand.
TTTTAACTCTGTCTGATATGGCGCGATCCCTTTGCTGATCATAGCGTATTGATGTCTTCCAGAATACCATTGCATAAGAAGCAAAAAGCCTATTGATATAACCGAAAGTATAACTGTTTGAGTGCCTACCATATCCATATCGTTGTTGACTTTTGAAAAATATATTTGAAGGCTTAGAACTCTATAATCAGGTGCAAACAAGAATGGTGCGCTAAAAGAAGCCATAGAGATCATAAAAACTAATAACGATGCCCCGACAAGTGCTGGTGTAAGCAGTGGAAGCGTTATCCGCCGAAAGACCATCAATCTTGATGCCCCTAAATTATATGCGGATTCTATGACCGACGTATCCATACTGCCAAGTGCTGATGAGACGAACGTATAGAAATATACATACATAGTATAAGTATGAACCAAGTATATAGCAGGCACGCCATCAATAGCGAAAGGCGGTTTTTCAAGGTTGAATAGAGCTTGTATGCTTCTGGGCAAGATACCAGTTTCGCCATATAGAAACATAAATGAAATGACGCCGACCAAAGGAGGCAAGGCATACGGCAATACCGCCAGTGAAGAAAATAAGTCCCTACCGGGAAAGCGATATTTAGTGAATATAAACGCTAATGGAACGCCGACAATCGCAGATAAGATGACACTGCCGATCGAGATCGTAATGCTGTTAATCAAAGCGGAGATATTCGCTTTGTTTTCAAGGCTAAAGAATTCCTTATAATTGTCAAGTGTTATCGCTCCTGATCTTGTAAAACTCTGCATCAAGACACGGAACGAGGGATAAAAAACATATCCGAATAGGATATATATCACCGGCAGGATCAGCAGAATAGTTGCTAAATTTCGCCGTAAGTTATCATATATTCTACTGATTGATACGTTCTCTGATTTTCGCAACCTATGTTTTCCTATATATTTTGAAATATTCAAACCTTGTTGATGTCATCGGTGCATCCATACTCTCTAATTTCGGAATGTAGATTTCCGATTTTTCCACCGCAGATTCTGCGATCTTTGCCCCACATTTCCCACAGAATTTGAAATCTGGCGGATTTTCATATCCACATTCGGGACATATATTACCTAACTTGCTTCCGCATTGCCCGCAGAATTTCATATCCTTTGGATTATCAAATCCACACTTTTGACATTTCATCGCAGACCCCTTTCAACAATAAATATCAATGTTTTTTACCGCTCTTGCCCTTTTTATTAAGAGTTTTATTTTTTTGCTTTGTATCTGGCTCATCAATCACTTGTGGCACTATGTATGGTGGAAGTTTTTTAGAACGTAAGATCAGATATATCCCAATAATAATTGTCAGGACGCCGATTATCTGAGCGACAGATATAACGTCAAACAGGACTTTTGCAGTTATACGCCAGAATTCAGCAATAAACCTTTCAATGCCTGATAAGATCAGGAACATTCCAAACATATATCCAGGTCCTCTTGTCTTTTTCCTTATTTTCCAAAGATAAGCGAAAGCGATAAGGCTCATTATGAGCTCATAAAGCGGAGTAGGATGGACTCTTTCGGTTGTTGGAACAGTGCCGTTTGGAAAAGCCATTGCCCATGGGAGATCAGACGGAGGACCATAATCGCCATCGCCGGACAAAAAACAACCCATTCTTCCAATACCATATCCTAATATCAACAGGGGAGCTATAAGATCAATTATAGGCAATATTGGATAATGCTTTAACTTTATAGTGACTAAAACCGCTATCGTTCCGCCAATAAGTCCGCCATACCACACCAAACCAGCACCAGAAAAGAAGTCTTTTAATGAACTTAATCCATATTCCCTGATGCCCTCTATCACTGAATAAACTTTTGCACCGAATATACCGCCTAATAACGCTGCAATTATAACCGAATCTGCAAGGTCAACATTAATGCCTACTCTTTTTAACTCTTTTCTGAAAATAATTCCAGTAATGATAAATCCAAGGGCAAGCATAAGACCATAGCTATATATATTTATTCTGCCAAGTTTCAATATTATAGG
>DTPJ01000677.1 GCA_011334435.1 Candidatus Poribacteria bacterium
AATTCAAGGTTTGTCGGTGGGTCTCCGACTTTATGTCTATAATCCTCCGGATCATGTCCTCCTAAAAATGTAAATGTCCCACGTCCACAAGCTCCATGTATATATTTGACATAATCACTGCCTTCAATATCACCTAACACAACAACAGTATCTTTAAGCAGTGATCTATTAAATGAAGTCGTCTGACCTAAAAATCCCTTCACTACTGAAACATGATTTTGTGTCAACATCGCAGGTATCGGATCATATTTTGCTGCGAATTCAAATAAAGTAAAATCTTCTGTGCCTTTTATTGGATCAAGTTCAACATTTGGATTATCTATGTTTGAGAATTCATATACATCAGCTCTGGTTTCTAATGTAAAATCCTTAAATGCGAAGGTTTTTGAAAAATCCAACTTTGATTGGAAATCTGGTGTTAAAGGCGTCCCATCAATTTCTGGCGGAACTATATCTATGCCCTCAGCAGCAAGGGCAATATCAACAGTGTCAGGAGTGCACATCATAAAAAAGAATCCACCTTGTAAGACATAATCTTTTATCGCTTTAACTACCGCACATTTATGTTCTTGGACGGACTTATATCCCGCTTTTTTAGCCTCTGCCTCAAACATTGCAACTTGCCTCTGATACCAAGGGGCATTTCTATATGTGCCGTAAAATTTGCCATATTGACCTGTAAAATCCTCGTGGTGACAATGTAACCAATCATAGTCCATTAATTTACCTGAAAGGACCTCTTCATCCCAAAGAGTGTCATAAGGTATCTCAGCATATTCTAATGCAAGCACAACCGCATCGTCCCAAGGTTCATCTGTCATACTTATTGGTCCTGATTTATCCTCTGGCGGTTTATAAATTGCTATCTTAGGGGCTTTCTCTAATTGAATAGCTTCCATATTACTGCTCTCAATCGTTTGATATATCGCATTTAGTTCTGATGAAGATAACGGTTGGAATGTTACCCCCATTAAAACAGCTTTTTGTCTCACATCAGGCTGATCCTCAACCAAAAATGATCCACAACGATAATTAAGTAGCCATTCAGCTTTATATTGTCTTGGTGATTGCAAAGTCCAGTAAACTAACCCATAGGCTTTTAAGTGATCGTTTTGGGATAAATCCATAGGTATTAATAGCTTTTGTGCATAAGTGGAATTTGCTATTAAAAAAATAATTATTATGATTAAGAGTAACCTAAAATTTCGCATATTATATCTCTATCTCCCGATTTTTCTATTTTTATCATTTAGCATTTGCGGAAGGACGAAGCGTCAAAGCACCAATTCCTCCTAAGAAAGCTACTCCTCCTGCTAAAAGGAAGGCAGGAAGGAAAGAGCCAGAGACATCTGCGATCCGTCCTGCGATGAAAGGGGCAATTGCCTGTCCAGCACCAAAGAAAAGTGTAATAAATCCCAAAGCGGCAGGAGCTAATTTTGACCCAAGAATATCCCCACATGTCGCAGACATAATTGCAGGGATACTCCATGCTGACAAGCCGAATAATATCGCAGAAACAGTAAAGCCAAACGTATTAGGCACTAATGCAAATAAACTGAAAGATACCGCATGTATAAAATAGACTATCATTAAAGCATATTTTCTGCCTATAATGTCAGAAACAGTTCCCCAGATCAATCCGCATAATAGGCTAAACCAACCCATAATCATAAACAGCTTTCCAGCAGAGGTTTGCGTCCATCCACCTTCGGCGATAAGACCCTTGACAAAGAAAGTCATATAAATAATATAAGAAAATCCAAATGCGATATAAACTAATCCTAAATGCCATACCGAAAATGAGCGATAAATCTGTCCCCAGCCAATAGATTTGTTGTTAGCAGTCTGTATAGGTTTGTCATTATTATCACCCAAAGCGTTAAGTCCGATGTCTGACGGATGATTTCTTAGGACAAAGAAACAGATAACTGCGATCAAAGCCACCACCCCAGCGAAGATAAACCAACTAACACGCCATCCGTTTTCACCATAAACAGATATTATGTAAGGGACGGTTGGTCCAATAGAGATGAGTGCCACAGACGATCCAGAAGCAGCGATACCAGATGCAAATCCACGTCTTCTTGTGCCAAACCACGCGGATAGAAGCGCCATCATTGGGACATTGCTTGCCCCACTGCCGATGCCAGTCAACGTTCGCCAAATCACAGCAGAGGAAAAGCTCTTTGCCAATCCTGTCAGTAACATTCCGATTCCAACTAAAAGCAATCCAAGAGATATAACAACTCTTGGGCTATACCTTGAAGCCAAAGCTCCGCCAATCACTGACAAGATGAGATAACCGATCAGGTTTGCCGTCGCCAATGCCCCTGCTTGTGCGTTGTTCATCTCCAAAGATTTCTGCATAGATGGCAAAACAATGGAATAGCCAAAACGCGCCAATCCTAATGCCCCAAAAACTACGAAAACCCCGAGAATTAATATAAACCAAGCATAATGTATTTTGTATTTTTCCATCTATTTTTATATGCCTCGTTTTGATTCTATAATGTTTGAAAGCATATTTAAATCACGCTCTCGTTTAAATAGTGGTTCGTTGCTATGACTATAAACGGTCAATTTCTCCTCAAATGTTGGTTTTGGATTAATATAAAGGACGCCAAGTGCATAAGATTCAGTATCAATTGCCTTCTTAAAAGCCTCCACTCGGTCATGTGGATCGTAAGATTCATCAAGATAATATGTTTTCTCTTTAAACCATCTGAAAGTGTTTATTTTATTATATGTCACGCATGGTTGGAAGACGTCAACAAGTGCATAACCTTTATGTTGAATGGCTTTTATGATTATCTCCTTTGTTTGATCAATATCACCCGCAAAAGCTCTTGCAACGAATGAAGCGTCTAAACTGATGGCAACAGCTAAAGGATTAAATGGTTCAGAAAATACGCCATCAATCTGAACTGGTGTCCTTAGCTCATGTGGACTTGTCGGTGATGCTTGACCTTTCGTCAGACCATAGACCATGTTATTATGGACTATATTAGTAATGTCAGGATTTCTACGAATAGTATGGATAAAATGGTTTCCGCCCTCTCCATAAGTGCAACCATCGCCACTTTCTGCTATGACAGTAAGGCTTGGATTGACCGCCTTTATAGCTGTCGCTGCTGGCAATGATCTCCCATGCAATCCATTAAATAAGTTACAGCGATAGTAATGAGGCGCCTTTGCTGCTTGCCCTATTCCTGACACCATAGCTAATTGTGTTGGCTCTATATTTAGCTCTGCTAATGCCCTTTTGATCGCGGAGAGTATCCCATAATTGCCACAACCAGGACACCACGCTATATCCAAATTCTCCATATCAAAGGATTTTGTATCCATATCAGTCTCCTAAAATTTATATTTGTCACAACAAGATATATTACTACATAATATTTTCCTTCAATTTTGCTTCTAATTCCTCAACAAAAAAAGGCATACCGTTATATTTGAGAATACTCTTATCAATGCTTTTTCCAGTTTGCATTTTTATCAATTTTGCGAACTGAGATGTTGCATTATTTTCAACTATAATAGTTTTTTTGGCTTTTTTCAGATAGTCAACAGTTGACGGATGCAACGGATAAACCTGTTTATAATGAAGGAAAGCAACGTCATCACTACCGATATTAGCTAATGCCTCTTTTACGACATTATAGTTTGATCCATAGGCTATTATAAGCGTTTTATAGTCAGGATTTCCGATCAATTCAGGAGAAAGCACCTCTTGGCTTATCAGATCAAGCTTTTTTAGCCTCTTATTGACCATGTTAGTTCTGACATCCATATCTTCGGTTATATGTCCTTCTTCATCGTGTTCATCACTATCAACGATGACTAATCCATCGCCATAGCCGGGGATACCCCTTGGAGATATGCCGTTTTCTGTGAGTTTATATCTTTTATAATCTTTATCTGTCTTAGTGATATATCGCTCTTGTTTTATACGATAAGGGTCAAGAGATGATATATTATGATGAGATTCAAGAATGTATTGATCTGTCAATATAAATACAGGGATTTGGTATTTATCAGCCAAGTTAAACGCATTTTGTGTCAGATAGAATATTTCCTCAATATCTCCCGGCGTAAAGATCGCCCTTGGAAATTCGCCATGCCCAGAAAATAACGCGAAGAAAAGGTCGCCTTGTTCAGTTCTTGTCGGCAGTCCAGTAGCTGGTGCAGGTCTCTGTGCGAGATGGATAACAACGGGAGACTCAATCATGCCAGCAAGACTTAATGCTTCAACCATGAGAGCAAATCCTCCGCCAGAAGTAGATGCCAAAGCCCTTGCCCCTGCATACCAAGCACCGATGACCATATTCATCGCGCTTATCTCGTCCTCTGCCTGTTCAACTATTATCCCAAATTGTTTTGAATATTGGGCAAGTGTTGTAGCGATGCCTGTTGATGGTGACATAGGATAGAATGATATGAAATCACAACCTCCCGCTATTGCACCAAGTGCCAACGCCTCTACACCGTCCATTATGATCTCATTAGTTACTTGGGAAGAACGTTGAATATTAACGTGAATTCCATTCCCTTTCAGCAACTCATCGCTTAAAGCATACCCCTGTTCAGCAGCGTCTATATTTTTTTGAATAATGCTTTCGTCTTTGCCCGCAAACCGTTTTCTCAGATAATTACTGAA
>DTPJ01000321.1 GCA_011334435.1 Candidatus Poribacteria bacterium
AGGGGATAATACCCATCAAGGCGATGGATAGGCTCAGGGATATGCTGATGTCATCTGCGAATGTCAGGATATGTTTAGATACGGACCGTGCCATATTTGATGCTGGTGATATATCCCTTGTATCAAGGCTCATAGATGGCGAGTATCCCGATTATGAGAGGGTGATACCATCGGATAACCATATAAGGCTGACTATGGAGACGGAGAAACTGCTGTCCATAGTGAGACGGGTCGGGACGATGGCTAACCCTAAGATGCCTGGGTTGATGATGGAGATAAACGGCGACATATTAAAGGTGATCGCTAAGACCGCTGAGTATGGCGAGGGATATGAGGAGACGGAGATAAAGAAGGAAGGCGATGATATAACCATCGGTCTCAACGCGATATATCTGTCAGATGCCCTGAAAGCTATCCATAAGGACGAGGTGATGATTAGCATGAGTGACCCGCTAAAGCCTGTCCTGATGAAGCCAGTTGGGAATGATGGATACATCTGCGTGATCATGCCGATGAGATTGGATCCCAAATGATAGTTCATAAATGATAGTTCATAAATGATAGTTCATAATATTTTAGCTCTTTAACAATGATAAAACATAGCGTCAATGACTAATGTCGTTGACGCTTTTTCTTTTTCGTAAATTTTTGTTGACTTTCCCATCTCATTATTTTATACTCATCAATGATCTTTATGTGATTTTAACATGAATTGGAATGGTATAGCTAGCCCTATAAAACCCTGCGGTTATTGAATATCTTTTATAAGAACCTTACAGAAAGATCGAAGAGCTAATTTTAGTAAAGTCAAACCAAAGGAAAAATTTAATGAAAAAGGGAAAGCTGTCAAATCCAAAGGGAAACTGGTAACCACGTGGGCATCAATCCGATACCTATGATAAAGTTAATATAGAATGCAATACCTCTATTAGTTCAAACTATCATCTGATTCTTTACGACAGTAAATCATATCACTTCAAGGTGAGATTTTTTATGAAAGAGAACATATATAAGAAGGAAAAGGTTAGTATTGTCAAATGTTGTGTTAACTCAAGTGATGAAGAGATAGCAAAATCGGTCTATAGTGCAGTCAATCTGATTGGCGGATGTGAACCAATCCTTAATGGAAAGCAAAAAATTCTAATAAAACCCAATATTGGAACTAATAGTATAAGACTATATAAAGGTAGACAGGTCGATCTCACAGAACCGGCGATAGTCGATTCAGTCATAGCTTTAATAAGAGAGCATTCTGAAGCGGAAATAATGATTGGTGATGGAGAACCGATTGACCTATATCAAAGACTCGGATATGACAATATCGTAAAGAAATATCATAATGTCAGACTTGTAGATTTTGGCGCCGGTCCATTTGAACGAGTGTCGGTGCCAAACCCAGTCATGTTTAGAAACTATATGCTAAGTAATGAACTTAAAGATGTAGATATGACCATTTCCATATCAAAGATGAAAATCCATCATGCACAAGGAGCAACTCTTTGCCTGAAAAATCTGTTTGGCTTAACTCCCAAAGCGATATATGGTTCGGTGAGACTATATCTTCATGATGCGCTGGTGCGCCTTCCAAGAGTATTGGTTGATTTAGGTCTCATATTCAGACCTGAATTATGCTTAATAGATGGTCTTGTATCTGCTAATAATCAGGAATGGGGAGGCGAACCTGTTGAGATGAATGTTATATTGGCTGGCTATAATGCCATAGCGACTGACGCCGTCGGTATGAAGGTCATGGGTTTAGACCCTAAGTCGGACTATCCTAATTATCCATTTTTCTATCATAATAATCCGTTGAACATAGCAAAATCTGTTGGATTAGGAACAAACGATTTAGAAGATATTGAGATTCTGGGCTATCAAATAGATGAAGTGAAAAAGCAATTTGAAGTTAAAATAAATGATATGGTATCCATGATAAATGATGATTTTAAGCAAAAGGGAAAGTTACAGGTTAATCTGTATAGGAAAAACAGGGTGCAATTTGTAAAGGACTATGCAGGCAAGTATATAGGTATGGGCGAAGGTAAAGTATTATGGGCAACAAGCGACATAGACGAAGCAATCAGGAATTGTCTGTCATACGAAAAGTCAATAACTTATTTTATGATCAAGGTTGTTCCAGAAGACGAAGAACCAGAGATACTGGATGTTTATGACAACGTTTTATAACCGAATCTCTAATTTGAGACCTGTTTGTATTATGCCCGAATTATCAAAATAGGGCGAGAATCATTCAGGATTTCTAACACAAACGGAGAAAGCATATCTTGAAAAGTGAAGGGCAAATTCAAAAAACGCCATGAGAAGTTAAGTTACCTGATAGCATTCCCCCTTATGATGCATGACAATATCCTTTCTTCAAATACTTCCAAACTTATTATCATTCCTAAATAATTCATTCCTAAATAATTCATTCCTAAATAATTCAGACTTTGAAATCGCAACAAAAAATTTTCTTGACGAAGCATTGTCAAAAATTTATAATGTTACTCAAATTTATTTAAATAACGCAATAAACTCATCAACAAAGGAGGATTTTCTTGATCTATTCTATTTCTGATTTAGCCATAGAAGCTGGCATATCTTACCACACGTTATATTTTTATATTAGAGAAGGACTAATAAGAGAATCGGTTCTTGTTGGTAGTCGTCAGAGAATATTTGACGAATCTGATTTAGATAGGTTAAAACGCATTATCCGTCTTAGAAAGGAAGGGAAATCTATAAAGCACATTAAGGCTATTCTAGAAGAGGAGAAGGCAGATGGCCCCACAAAATATCTATGAATTAGTTGATCTTAAAGAGGACCCTTTTCGCATAAGTCCCGATCCACGGTACTTTTACCATACGATAGGTCATGATGATGCTCTACAACGTCTTTATCTCTCAATAGAGAAAAAGAATGGTCTTAATATAATCTACGGTGATTACGGAACTGGTAAAAGCACTATGGTTGAGATACTCCAGAGACGTTACGGAGGAAACGAGAATTATATAGTTGCGAAAATGGCAACAGCTAAAGCTAAAAGCGAATACCAATTTTATCAATTAATACTGAACGCTTTTAACATTAAAAACACAGCTCGATCCACTCTATCTTCCAGGACACTTCTTGAAACATTCTCTTTTGAAAAGAACATTGGCGAAGGCAAAACAATAATACTGATTATAGATGAAGGAGAAGCTTTAACCCCAACCAACATTGATATACTAAGAACTTTGTTAAACTTTGAAGCTCCCGATCAAAAATTTATTCAAATGATAATATTTGGTCAAATGGAACTACTTCCCAAAGTCCGCCGTAGAAGAAATTTTGTTGATCGCATCAGTTTATCATATATTCTTAATCCACTAAACATAAGCGAAATGCGAGAGATGATCGATTTCAGATTAAAAGTTGCTGGTTGGAGAGGACAAAAATTGTTTGAGGACGATGCTTATGAAACGATTTATGACTATACCAAAGGATTTCCAAGACAAGTAGTTAAGCTCTGTGGCATGTCTTTAGAAACTTGCATTATGAACGGAGATTTCATAGTCACCAGAGAAATTGTTAAGTATCATGGGGATATGGAGACGAAGCTCTATGGATCCCGAAAAATTAGAAAAATATAAAGAAGCTACTGGGATCGCCCTACTTAATGCATATAGTAGCGGGTTGTTATCTCGGGAAGAGTATCAATTAATTCAGAAATTCAAACGTGAGAAATGGAACAACGTTAAAGATTTCCTAAAGTCTATTTCTGAAAAGAAAATCGTATCTGATGGGGAAAAGGAGTCTACAAATAATGTATACTCAACTGATGTGGAGTATACAAAAAATGTGGAGTCCACAAAAGATGTATACTCAACTGACGTGGAGTATACAAAGAATGTAGAGTCTACAAATAATGCATACTCAACTGATGTGGAGTATACAAAGAATGTAGAGTCCTTGCTTCCTAGAGTAAATTTAATAACAAAGACATACAACGAAACCAAAATCAGAGTTCCAGTATTATCAAACGTAAATATAAAGAGCAATTTCACAAAATTTGATAACGAAGTCAGCGACTATTTGAGCAGTCAGCAAACACTTCTTGAACAGAGCATATATAACAGGCTTTACAGGTTATCTGTTGGATACGGCAGAAATTATTGCCGAGTAAACGCAGAAGCCCTAATGAAATCTTGTAATATCAAAGATAGGCGTACTCTTAATTCCGGAATAGATGGACTTATAAAAAAGGGTCATATTCAGATAATTAATAGAAATAACAAAGGGACACTGTATAGAATTTTCTTTCCACACGAAATTATGGATAATGAAGACAATACTAATATAGAGATGACGCCAATTACTGATAATTCAGAAATTGAATAAATAAACCCAGAGAAACTTTAAGGGAAATGGAGAAAGAGCATATAAAGGAAGCAATATAGAATCTAAAAGTTCTAGATATGAAAAATAGATCGTGAGGTGTTCGGTTTCTCAGATGCAACTTACTTTTCAAGATATAGCACTTTAAAAGAAGAAATACTGCACTTTAAAAGAAGAAATACTGCACTTTAAAAGAAGAAATACTGCACTTTAAAAGAAGAAATACTGCACTTTAAAAGAAGAAATACTGCACTTTAAAAGA
>DTPJ01000201.1 GCA_011334435.1 Candidatus Poribacteria bacterium
AGATATGGTCTGAGTTCTGGGGTCCGAGGTTAGAACATATCCTCAGGCACTCCATCCTGACGCTTTTAGAAAGGCAAAACAGCACGATATTGGATATACCAAGACTGCTGACAGACAAGGGTTTCCGTTCAGAGATCGTAGCGAAGGTTAAAAATGAGCAGGTCAAGGAGTTCTGGCTATTTGAGTTTGAGAAGTATTCAGCTTGGCTCAGGTCTGAGGCAATATCACCCATACTGAACAAGATGGGACAGTTCCTGACCAGCCTCCCGATAAGAAACATAGTAGGACAAAAGGAGAATAGGTTTGAAATAAGAAAGGTCATGGATGAAGGTAAGGTCCTGATAGTCAACCTCGCCAAAGGTAAGATAGGCGAGGATAACTGTTCGCTCTTGGGAGCGATGATTGTCACAAGGATATGGCTATCAGCTTTAAGCAGGGCAGACCTGATAGAGAAAAAGAGAAGGTCTTTTTATCTTTATGTTGATGAGATCCACAGTTTCCTGACGCTGTCCTTCGCTGACATCCTCTCCGAAGCCAGAAAATATGGGCTGTATATGACGCTTGCCCATCAATACATAGAACAGTTGGACGAGAAGATAAGGTCTGCCATCTTTGGGAATGTCGGCACGATCATCTCCTTCAGAGTAGGTGCAGAGGACGCCAGATATTTAGCCAAGGAGTTCTATCCTGTGTTCAACGAGACTGACCTGACTAACCTACCGAACTATCACATTTATCTCAAGCTGATGATAGACGGTGTGACATCAAGCCCCTTCAGCGCTATAACATTACCGCCACCAGAGAGAACGAAATCATATAAAGAAAGCATTATAAAGCTGTGCAGGGGAAAATACTCAAGACCCAGAAAGGAAGTGGAAAAAGAGATCCTGACAAGAAGGATTTGGAGTGATAGACCTCCACAATCCCAGATGGGGATTTTTTAGATGTCCACCAAGTTATGCCGATACCTGTTATTTATGAATCAAGGCGGAATGGAAATTTACACAAAACTATTGACAGCCCCCAACAACAACCCATTTTAGTAACTTTCTTTTTCCTTTTTCGGATAAAACTCTAAATGTAACGTGGCACCTCGAGTAGACTTTTCTAAAAATTCAATTAAGTTCCGCTCAGTTGAAGCTTTTTCAATTCTCTTTTGTGCGATTTCAAAATATTTATCATCAATTTCAATCCCTATAAAATCTCTATTCAGTCGTTTTGCTACAACTCCTGTGGTTCCAGAACCCATAAAAGGATCAAGGATAACATCTCCCTCTTTACTGCCAATCAAAATTATTCTTTCCAAAAGTTTTTCAGGCTTCTCAGTAGGATGTGGCGTTTTATGTCTTTCTGCAGGTATCTCCCACAAATTTCGCATCTGTTTTCCATTGTTCAATCTTACTGCCATTTCATAATTAAAATAATATTGCTTTGATTTACCGGAAACCCATATTAGTTCTGTAGAAGGAACAAAACGATTCTTTTGAATCAGCGGAGGAGCATTTGGTTTAAACCAGATAATGTCATTTATTATCCAAAGATTTAATTTCTTCAAAACTACACCAATAGATGGATGGTTGTGCAAAGTTCCTGATATCCATATTGTTCCATTATCTTTTAGAACCCTTATACATTCCTTAATCCATTTCTCATTAAATTCATATATATTTTCTATCTGATCCCATGAACCTTTATCACACTTTGCTATTTTCCCGCTTTTACAGGTTAGATAATTTTCACCTGAAAGACTATATGGAGGATCGGCGAAGATTAAATTTACACTCTTCGCTTCCAGATGTTTAAGTATTTCTAATGCATCTCCTTTAAATAACTTAATCTCAGACATTTTTGGCAACCTCTTTTCCAAATATTCTTTCATAAGCACTTTTATAATATTTTTTATTTATTTCTATCCCAATCCACTTTCTTTTTAATCGAGAAGCAACAACCCCTGTTGTACCAGTTCCCAAAAACGGATCAAGAACTATATCGCCTTCATCTGACGAAGCTATTATAATTAATTCAATCAACTTTTCAGGTTTTTGTGTAGGATGTATCGCTCTCCCATTTTGCCCTTTTATCCTTTCCTTACCTTGAACAATAGGCATCTCCACAAAATCAACGAAATCTCTCAACTGTTTTGGCTTCCCATCTTTTGTTTTGTGAGGATTAAAATCTTTTATTCTTTCATAATTGAATTTCCAATTATTACCTTTCACAAACCAGCAAACATATTCTGTAGAATGAGTAAAAGTCCGTTTTGTTATATTGGGCATAGCGTTAGTTTTATACCACGTTATAATATTATTCAATCTAAATCCAACTTTTTTTGCAATAAATATTATTTCTGCTATGTTGTGATATGTGCATGAGACATATAAACTACCAGTGTGTTTTAAAATGTTCCACACCTTACCAATCCAACTCTCAGTAAAAACAAGATAATCTTCGTATTCCCAAATATCCCAGTCTTCGTTCATTTTGTAAAATGGCCCACCTGTCTTATTATTTATTAAAGTTAACGCTTTACCTGATAAATTATAAGGCGGGTCTGCATATACTAAATCTATACTATTTTCTGGAATCTCTTTTTCCATTACCTGGATGCAATCGCTTAAATATATATGATTAATTTTCATATCGTTACTATCCTATGTTGCCATTCCTTTATAGTTTTATGAATAAATATTGCCCAGTCAAAGAAACTTGCCAGCCTTTTTGACTCATTAATTATTATAGAATATAACCCGTATAAATCTTTGTGAGAAAATCTTTTGCCTTGTTTTATAAGACTTAACAATGTTTCTAAGAGAATTGCAAATTCTTCCGCTGTCATTGGAACTATTTTTTGAGGTAAGCCATTATACTCATATTTTACAGAAATCCAAAATTGAGAATATGTATCATTATGAATTTGTGGTGCAATAAAAATACAAAATACATCATCACCTTGATGTTGAACTTCAAAATCTCTCAAATGTCTCATTACCGGTTGTCCTTCTTGTACCCATTGTAGTTTTGATGTATTTAATGTTACTTCACAAATTGCTTTGAATGTTGGGTAATAACATTCTATATCTGGTTTGTTTCCGGGAGAATGATTGACAGGTTCCCCGTCGTCATCCATCGGATAGTTTGGTCTTATTAGAATCTCATCATTGATTATTCTTAATGCCTCTGTTACTAGTTTCTCGAATTGCTCAGGTTCATACTTCTTAAGCTTCTTAGAGTCCTGCAAGGTTACTATTATTTCTTCAACTCTGTTTAAGTCACCCATCAACTTTATTTTCTTTAATTGCTCCTTCAACTCCAGATTAAAACCCCTTAAACGAGAAATATAATTCTCCAGTTGACTCTTGTTCATCCTCTGGATATCTGCAAGTAAAATTTTTTGTTTGTTCTGGGTAATCTGCAAATTTTCTTTCTTTATAAAATCAATGATCATATTTTTTAGGGACTGAGCTATTTTTTCTAAATTCTCTTTCTTTTCCCATGGCAAAGTCGGCTTTGTAATGTCAGAAAGATAACTCAAATAATCCGCTAAAGTTTTGAATTTAAAAGATTCTCCACTATACATCTCTAAAAGTTGTCCTATTTCAACTTTTCTTGAAGGTTCTATGTCAATATTCCAGTAATATCCTAAAGGATCCATCGAAACCTTAAAATATCTTGTAAGTCTAAAATATCTCATTATGTTATCTCCATAATCAAACAGATTGTTTATCTTTTTGTCTGGCATCTCTTCTGTTTCATAAAATTTCTTCGCGAAATTGAGAATACATCTATCTTTATTTTTCTCTTCTCTGAATTCCAAAATCTTTTCGACATGTTCATCTATTTGATTGAAGTTTATAAGAGTTGGAACAAAAACACTGAACTCAGTTTTATCTAATCCTCCCTTTGTAGATCTTCTATTGAGTTTGTCAATTAGATGTATTACCGCAACAAATGGCATTATATTAAAACCTTCTTTCTCTGAAAAATCTGCACTCCAGGGATTTGGGAATTGTAGTTTAAGTAAACTCTTGAAGAATATATAACCTATATCATAATCTCCTGCCAAAAACCTATTACCCAACTCAGTAATTATTATCGGACCAGAACCTTCTCTCGCTATTGAAAAACCAAGTTTATTTAATGGATTTACTGATTGTCTCCCTCTCATAGGAGGGTCCTCGTAATTTTGAGAATAGAAAATTTTTTTGGCTTCTTCATATGGAATTTCTGTTTCTGGCTCTTCGTAATACTTTCTAAACTTTAAAGGAATATTAAGAGGCTTATAGAGACGGTCTTTGATTAATAATACCTGATATTTTACCTGGTTATCCTTATCAAAGGGTTTTCCTTCCAACTGCTTTAATACTCTTAAGAAATCCCGCAGTCTTTCAGGATTTCTCACTGTTGTCGAGATGGACCAAGGTTTTTTCATAACTTTTTAATCCTAATAAAGCGTTTTTTAAGAGAATGAAGAACTAAAAGATTGTTGCCTTCGATGATAAGATCGTCTTACAGAGATAATAACATAGAAAATATGACTCTGCAATACAGAACAAGCCCCTCTTTGGGAGGAAAGAGGGGGTAGGGGAGATTGGGGCGTGGAGCGAAAACGAGGAGGAGCAAACTTTGCCCCTCCTCTC
>DTPJ01000343.1 GCA_011334435.1 Candidatus Poribacteria bacterium
CCTATTTCTTGTACGAAAGAAGGAGTGGCTTGGTGGGCGACTGATGAGAAGAAGTTATATAGATGGCATAATGGAAAGTGGGAACTTTTCTATATACCTTATACCTACCCCCACCCGCTAAGGGCATTATTAAATGATTAGAAATATTACCCGTTTTGTTTTGGAAAAGAGCCCAGTTTGTTTGACAACAAGAATACTAAGTTATCCAGTATTCATGCCTTATTACCATATTGTAAGCAATGAAAGATTACCACACGTCTCCTCTCTTCATTATTATAAAAACAATAATCAATTTTTAAAAGATTTGGACTTTCTGTTATTTCATTTTGAGCCGATTTCTCTTAAAGATTTGATAGATGCAGTTGAAAACAAAAAAAAGATAAAAAAACAAAGTGTGCTTTTTACTTTTGATGATGGCTATGCAGAGCAGTTTTCAGTAATAGCTCCCATCTTATATAAAAAAGGTATACCCGCAGTCTTTTTTATCACCACAAACTTCATAGATAATAAAGAACTTGGTTTCAGGAATAAAGCAAGTATAATTATTGATTATCTAGAAAAGAACCAGAAAATTATCAATAAATTTTGTAAAAAATATCTGACAGATATTAGAAGCAATAAGAATAATTATAAAATATTTCTTTTATCTATAAATTATAAAACAAGGGCTTTGCTTGATGAAATTGCAAACTTCTTAGGTATAGACTATTCACATTATTTAAATAAATATAAACCATATCTAAAGAGTGATGACATAGATAAATTAATTAAGATGGGCTTCTTTATAGGTTCTCACAGCATGGACCATCCAGATTATTCTGAACTATCATTAAATGAACAAATCGAACAAACATTGGAAAGTATCGCGTTTCTTCAATCAAGGTTCTCTTTATCCTATAGAGTATTTTCTTTTCCTTTCAGTGATAATGGCATAAAGAAGGATTTCTTTAAGGCAATTGAAGGTAGTTTAGATTTAAGTTTTGGAAATAGTACTGATTCCATGAAGAAGGCATATTGGAATTTAAGAAGATATAATTTTGAAAGACTATCTATTTCCTCAAGAGAATTCTTTAATAGGATCGTAGTAAAGGAAATGTTGAATAAATATTTTTTATAAACGGCAATAAATAGTCTTAATTGAATTATAGGGCTTTTAAATATCCAGATATAGATTATAGATAAAGAAAAATTGATTAATTATAATGAAAAATGATAGTTATTATAATATAAAAATGATCGGAAAAATAAGTTGAGCATAAGAGCTGCAATTGTCGGGTGCGGGAAAATGGCAGAAGTTCATGCTGCCATCATAAGTTATCTTCCCCATAGTGAACTCATTGCAACATGTGATAGCGAAGTACTCATGGCCAGGCAGTTAGCCGAAAGATACGGAGCAAAAAACTATTATGACAATGTTGATAGACTTTTGGCTGACGCCAAACCTGATGTTGTCCATATAACCACGCCCCCTCAATCACATTATCTTATTGGCAAGATGTGTCTTGAGTCAGGAAGCCATATATTTGTGGAGAAGCCTTTTACTGTTAATTATCAGGAAGCTAAAGAACTTATTGATATTGCCAAGGCAAAAGGGAGAAAACTGACCATTGGAACAGATGAACAATTTTCTATCGTTGCCACGAAGGCGCGCGATTTAATAAAGGATGGCTGGCTTGGGGGCAGGCCGGTCCACCTTGATGTTTTCTACTGTTATGATATGAGCGACGAGCGCTATACAAAGAGCTTCCTTAAAAATAAATCTCACTGGGTTTGGAAATTACCCGGTCAAATGATCCAGAACATCATTCCCCACGCTGTAATGAAAATAGCAGAATATATTGATGATAGCTTTGATTTGATAGCCATCGGATTTACAAGTAATTATTTCTTAAAACTGGGCGAAAAACTTTTGGTAGATGAACTTAGAGTGATGATGATTGATAAAAATCAGATGACCGCCTTCCTAAGTTTTTCTACTCAAATGAAACCGGCCATGATCCAGTTCAGGATTCTTGGCCCTCAAAATGGGATTGTAATAGATGAGGTTCAGCAATCTATAATTAAGCTCCATGGTAGGAAGTATAAAAGCTATCTGGAAAGGTTTGTGCCATTGTATAAATATTCAAAGCAGTATAAAAAGAATTTTTATAAAAATCTTGGGCTGTTTATAAAAAGGGAATTTCACATGAAAAGGGGCTTATATAATTTGATAGAATCATTTTATAAATCCATAGAAAATGACGAGGCTCCGCCCATCTCTTATGAAGATATTCTCAAATGTTCTAAAATTACTGATATGATTATTAAGCAGATTTACAAAGAAACTCTGAGCTGAGCGTATTTTTTGTGAATATTAATCTATCATAAGCGTTCTAAGACAAGAGTGGCTGGATGGGTATTAGTGGATGAGAATAAGCAAACGAATAATAAAATAGAGGCGAAAATAATGCCAGGCGATTTTATTATCAACCAGAATGAAACGATTTTGGTAACAGGTGCGTCAGGATTTATTGGATCCTATGTTGTTGAGACATTACTGAATAAAGGATTTAATGCAGTAAGATGTTTAATTAGAGAAACAAGTGATGGCACCCGTCTTTTCAATATAATTTCTGAAAATAATGCTGAAAATAGAATTGAAGTAATTAAGGGAAATTTGTTATCCAAGGATGATTGTCAGAGAATCACGAAAGACGTCAAGGTTATTTATCATCTAGCTGCAGCTATGGGGACTAAAATATTTTCAGAAGCCTTTCTTAACTCGGTGATTACTACAAGGAATCTGATAGAGGCGGCTTTGCAGCATAATTGTTTAAAACGATTCGTAAACGTAAGTTCTTTTATTGTCTATAAGAGTTCAGGTGGCAGGAAAAAAGGTGTCCTGGACGAGTCGTCCCCCGTTGAAAAAGAGCCAGAAAAAAGAGCGCAGGCTTATTGCTATGGTAAGGTTAAGCAAGATGAACTTGTGATTTATTATGGAGAAAAAAATAATTTACCTTATGTTATAGTGCGCCCCGGCACGGTTTATGGACCCGGCAAGGCTTTTATCCCTCCCAGAGTGGGAACAGATACTTTTGGCGTCTTCCTTCATCTTGGCGGTCCTAATAGAATTCCTCTGACTTATGTTTCTAACTGTGCTGAGGCTATTGTTCTGGCAGGCTTGGTTCCTGGAATTGAGGGAGAGGTATTCAATATAGTGGATGATGATTTGCCGACATCCAGGCAATTCTTGAGAGAATATAAAAAGAAGGTTAAAAAATTTAAATCTATTTATGTACCTCATTTTTTATCTTATTTTCTGTATTTTGTCTGGGAAAAAATCGCCGCTTGGTCCAGAGGTCAAATACCTCCTGTCTACACGAGAAAAGAATGGAAAGCGATTTGGAAAAAAGCTCACTTCAAGAATGATAAAATAAAAGAGAAATTGAGGTGGCGACAGACAATTTCGACGCGACAAGGGCTGGATAAATTTTTTGACTATTGCCGCAAATATTATAAAATAAGCAATTAATGAAAGTTTTTTTAGAAAGTTAAAAGGAAGTGAAGGGCCCGATTAATTTTATTTATTATTTAGTAAAACCGATTATTCCGCGCGAAATTAGGTTTAAGCTCCGGAGAATTCTTGTAAAGCGGATTATGAAGAAGGGGGCCTCTCGGTGGCCAATAGACCCTGATGCGGGGGAGGCGCCGGAGGGCTGGCAGGGATGGCCTCACGGAAAAAGATTTGCTCTTGTCCTGACTCACGATGTAGAGACAGCGAAGGGGCTAAAAAACTGTCACAGGCTGATGGAGATAGAAGAGGCACTTGGTTTTCGCTCGAGCTTCAATCTAGTCGCCAAAGATTATGAGGTTTCAGAAGAATTTAGAAGAGAATTAATAAATCGAGGATTTGAGAAAGGTATTCATGGGCTGACACATAAGAGGAATCCTTTCAAATCGGAATCATTTTTCAAAAAGCAGGCCCAGGAAATAAATGAGTATTTAATGAAGTGGGGAAGTGTCGGGTTCAGGTCTCCCAGTATGTTCCATGACCTAAAAATGCTTCACCATCTTGATATTGAATATGATGCCTCTACATTTGATACCGATCCTTTCGAGCCTCAGCCTGATGAAATCGGGACAATTTTTCCTGTATGGATTTATAGCGAAGAGCTCAAAAAGGGCTATGTCGAGCTTCCATATACTCTTCCTCAGGACCATCTGATCTTTCTCATAATGGGCGAAAGAAATATAGATTTATGGAAAAGAAAGTTAGATTGGATAGTATCAAAAGGCGGTATGGCGCTTCTCATTGCCCATCCAGATTATATGGATTTTGATGGATCGAACCATTCTGATAAATACCCCGCCGAGCTTTACCGCGAATTTCTGACTTATGTAAAAGAGAAATATGCTGGTCAGTATTGGAATCCCCTGCCCAAAGATTTAGCACGGTTTTGGAAAGAAAATTATTCAAAGAAGACCGGACTTAGGCGAAGGCTTCATATTGGCATGCCCGTTTATTCGTTTTATGAATTTGATAATAGAGTTATGCGTTATGCCAAAACACTTTCTGAACTTGGAAATGATGTTGAAGTCTTTTCGTTAAGGTTAAATAATCTGCCTAAAA
>DTPJ01000680.1 GCA_011334435.1 Candidatus Poribacteria bacterium
ATTTACTCCGATTTTTTCGCCGAAATTAAAAATATCTTCCAAATCATCTGGACAAAGATTACTTGACGGATTTATTTTATCAGCAGTTCCCCAAACTATAACTTGCCTACCAATGCGAAGGTCAAGTTTCTTAGTAAGAAAGCTGTTAATGTCCATATATGCCTCTTGCATTTCCAGAGAATAAGGTATCGCATTTCTTTTGCTTTTATCTTGAAGGTCAGATGTACTATTAGCATTAGAAAATCCTATCCCCTTTAATCTTATTTCACCAAAGGCTCGTATCTTATCAGAAGGTTTGGCATCTAATTTCATGTTTAGCTTATTTTCGTTCCATGTCCAAGTTTTTGGTTCTTCCAAGCGAAGCCTATTGTCTGTCTGAATATACCCATTGATTGATATATCAGCAATTGATGTTGTCGCCAAGATTATTATTAGGAAAGCCGAAAATAATATGTTATCTCTCATATTCATCAACCACCTTTCCAATTAATTTACCTTACTTAAATAGCGTTCAGTGAATATATCATCGGATAATCCAGTATCAACCTCTATTTTTTCAATGATCATCTTTGTTGAGTGATTAGCTTTAACATCCCTCATTTCCACCTCTTTTGAGATCCAATAATTGCCGACCTTCTCAATCTTTCTTCTTTCCAATATTTTCCAAAGCTTGCCATTTTTGTCATACATTTCATATTTAACAGGATAAAAATTATCCTTTCTTATCCACATTTTAAGCTTGCTATAATCTTTCTTTACATTTGGTTTTGGTGTCAATTCTAAGATGTATGTTTCATTAGTCGTTTCAAGCAATTTTGGGATACATAAAGGGGAATACTCAAATGTTGAGAGATCGTCATAAGTGAAGTCAGTTCCAGCAAAATTTGTGTTTTTGGCGCTTGATGCTATTCGTCTGACTTTATGAAATGCTGGCAAATAGACATACTGGACATCATCGGGGAGGCTTAAAAAAGCGATACCTTTTTGGTCTGCTGGTGAAATAAATCTGATAAGCCGTTTATCTTTGCCCCTTTCATAGATTTCTGATTCCCTTATCTTTTCGTTTTTGTCCTTGTCAATTAAAATTGTCTTTGTCTTGGTTTTCGCATCTTTTACTGCGGTAATAACACTATCAGTCTTTTTCAGTATTTCAACAGCGGTCAAATCCTGTGAATAAACTGTTCTTACAATTAATGATAATAATATGAAAGCCATTGTCAAAGCTAAACGTTTCATTTAGATTCCTCCATTATTGAACGATATTTTAGTTTGCTAACAAGGATAATAGACGGAAGATATGTTATAGCAGATAACGAACTAATGATCATCGTCACTGCTACCATCCAGCCGAATTGTTTTACAGGGTTAAGCTGAGCCAAAAGCAGAATTGAAAAGCCGAGAGCGACGGAAATTGCATTTACAATTATTGCCCTACCTGTTGTTTCTATTGTCTTCATTATCGCTTTTTTCTCGTCACCATTTCGTCCAATTTCAAGACGAAATCGGTTCGTAAAGTGAATAGCATAATCTATCCCAATGCCGATGGAGATGCCAGCAACCATTAATGTTGCAATATCCAAAGGGATATGCAGATATGCCATTATACCAAAATTAACAAGCACAGTAAAGATTATAGGTGTTGTAGAAATGAAGCCAATTTTAATTGAACGAAACTGAATTGATAGTATAATCAAGACCATTGAAATTGCCAAAATGAGGCTTTGAAGCTGATTTCTTAACAGACTTTTATCTATCAATTCATATACAGTAGGCATGCCTGACTGAATAGCAGAAAATTGGATTTGTTCTCCCTTATCAGCCATTGGCAAAATTAATTTCTGCTCATTGATTAACCAGATATCGCCTCTAACATTATTCACAAAATCCTGATTTTTTATCAATTCAGATGGAAATATCGGCATAATTTGGGACATAATGCCATCAACTTTGGCATTGCCATAAGCCTCTTTCGCCTTTTCAAAAAGCGTATTTGCGGTCATTTCAAGCGATTCTTCATCAACTTGATCTGAACTCATTGCACTTTTTAGTAAAGCAACAAGATCGGTTTTTTCTATTTTCCCACTCTTGATTAGATCAATTGTTGAATCTACAACCATTCTAATCTTTTCCTCCGAAGGCAAGATCAACTGTGATTCATTCTTGAAGTATTGATAAAGCTCCTCTCTAAGTGTGTCTATTTTAACAAAATCTCCCTCTGTTTTGCTTGCTTTTATAAGTGATTTCTTTATGAACTCTTTGCTTATTTCTGAATTGGAATTTCTGCTAATAACATCATAATATATTGATTCAGCTATATCATCAAAAAGCAGATCATTGAATTTTCCCTTCATATTAGATTGAAAGTCTGATTCAGAAACAACTGTTAAACTTTCGTTAATTTGTTTTATATATTGATCTATCGCCCTAACATGCTTTAAGACTTCACGCGTATTTTCCGTAGCTATTTGAGCTTGAATTAATGCCTCTGTGTTGTCTTTATTAACCATCTGTTCAACAATGCTTTCGCTTTCTATGAAAAACCAAAGATTAGATACGCCTTCCCTTGTATCAGGGACGCAGAACCTACCGTTCATAACATTGTTCATTTCGCTTATTAATCCAGCGATTGACTGTGTATTGCTTATATAAGGCAGTGAATTGATGAATTTTTCCAATTTATGTATCTTTTTAAGTGTATAAGGGTCTCTAATATCGCCCTTGACGATGATCTGAATTGGCAATGAACCGCCAAAATGTTTTCTCATCATCTCTTCTGAAAGCCTTGTATCACTGCGTTTTGGGAAATATTCTAACAGATCAACGGAACGATGAATTAATGGCAATCCCAACATTGAGACAACTGAAATACCGACGACAATCATTAAAATAATCAATTTATGATTAATCACAATTTCACTTATTTTAGGCATAATCCTACTTTGTTTGGAATTATTTTTAGTAACTATTGGTTGTCTTACTTTTAAAAACGAAGCTATGGCAGGAAGAAATGTTATTGATATGATTAAAGCAAATCCTACTCCGATAGCTGTATATATCCCGAATTCAGTTATAGCGGTAAGATATGAACCAAAGAATGATAAAAATCCTATTAACGTTGTTACACCTGCTAATGCTATTGGAAGCCCAACTTCTGATAAAGCTTTGGCACTGATTTCCATTCCATTTCCATCTGTCATTTTATCTTCTTCATATTTTGCAACAAAATGTATTCCATAAGCACTTCCAACAGCGATAAGCACCACTGGCATTATGTTGGATATAAGCGAAAGCGGAACTTTAAGCCAACCCATTAATCCTAAAGCCCATATCGTGCTTATGAGAACGCCGATCAAAGGCAATAAAACTCCCCTTAAAGAGCGGAAGCTAATAATAAGTATAAATATAATTACAATAGATACCAATGGAACAAGCCTTATGACGTCTTTCAATATTGCATTCTGCAAATCGGATATTTGGACAGGAATACCGCTATAATATACTTTTATATTGTTACGTTTTGACTCTGTAATAGATTTAACTTTTCTGGCAACTTCTGCCCTATTGACATCATGAGTTATTCTACAGATTATAAGTGTCTTTTTGCTATCCTCTGATACTATTCTTCCTTTATATAACTCCTTAGATAAAGCATATTTTCTAATATTTTCCAATTCCTCTTGTGTTTGGGGAAGATTGTCTTTATCAATAAGTCTGCCTACTTCAAGCATCCCTTCGGATTTACGAATATCAAGCACATCAGTCAAACTGATGACAGATTTAACACCTTCAATCCCTTTATATGCCTCTGATAAATCTCTTATAAGCTCAAGAGATTTTAACGAGAATACATCGTCAGTCTCTATGCCGACCATGACAAGGAAATTTCCGTTATATTCATCGCCAACGCGATTAAATAGCTTTACAACTGGGTCATCTGGCTTCAGATATGTAAGAATATCGCTATTAATTCCAAGTCTCATTAACCCAACACCAAAGAATGCTGTGAATATAACGGTAATTATGATTATTGAAGCCCTATATTTGATGATGTTCTTAGCGAATTTGTGCGTCACCTTTTATTTCCTTTCACCTTTTATCAAGCCCCTTAAACAAAATTGGAAGCATAAGATCAACAGCTTTTTCTATGTCTATAATATATTGCCTAATTATCCAAGGGAATTCTAATCCTTTCAAAGAAAAAGCTAATACGGTTGCTGTAATTTCCGTGTCCATGTCCTTGAAAATACCCTTTTGAATACCTTCGTCTAATATGGTTTTAATAGTCGCTATTTCCCAGTTAATAAAATCTTTTCGCTCTTTCTCAATAAAAGCGTAATTTTCCATATATTCATCTCTTATCGTGGAATAATAATTAGAGACTTCTTCTACTCTTGTCACTCTGGCTAATATAAAGGCTTTAAGTCTATCATGAGGTTCTTCTATTCCCGATAAAACTTCTGATATTTTTTCCTTAAACATTTCAAACTCTTTTTTTATAACAGACCTAAAAATATCCTGTTTATTTTCAAAGTAATAATAAAGGGTAGCTTTACCTATTCCACAGGCATTAGCGATCTCATCCATAGTTGTTTTCTTAAAGCCAAA
>DTPJ01000260.1 GCA_011334435.1 Candidatus Poribacteria bacterium
AGTCCCAATGAGTTTTCCGCTTTCATTATCAGATGGGTTATATCCGATTATCCCATTAAACATGCCGCTTGGTAATTCAGCAACAGATAAATCTATATCCACATCGTTATCTCCTGTTTGAATGAATGTTATTGGGCTTGAAAGCCGAAAATATCCCATATTATTCAAAATTCTCTCTGTATCATCAACCCTGCGTTGATCAAAAATATCGCCAGAATGAATAGGAATTTCTCTCCTAACCACTTTTTCTTTTGTTTTCTTTAAGCCATTTATTGTTATATTTTTTATTTTAACTATTGAACCTGCGTTAATTTTGACTGTTATATTCAATTTGTCATCATTTATATCAAAAACGTCAGGAGATATGGTGACTTTTGGGTAGCCATTGTTGCTATAAAACTTCAACACTCTATCAATGTCGTTTTCAAACATTGTTTCATTGAAGAAGTCGCTTTTAAGAACCATAAACATACTTAATATCTGCTCTTTTGGAAAGACAATATCACCTGTTAAATTTATATTTCCCATCTTGATGCGTTCGCCTTCATCAATTCTGATTTTTACGATGATTTTTGTATCTCCTTCATAACTCCATTCAGATTTTGCGAATAAGTAACCTTGTCTTTTGTATTCATTCAAGATACTATAAATGCCATTTTCAATGATAACAGGATCAAATATCTGTTTAGGTTGAATGTTTGATATTTTTAATAGAGATTTCTTGTCTAATAGCTTATTTCCGCTAAAAATTACTTGATGGATGTATTGCGTTGATCTCTCATTTGCCTTTGCAATTGAATTAGGTTTGCCATTAGCAGAGATGACGAGGATCATCGCAAATATTTGAAAGATAAATATGCAATTCCTAACAAAGTTAAACATCTTACAATTAATGGAGTTTAATCAGAATAACAAAACATTTGATATGTATAGTAAAAAACATATAAGAATCACTAATCAAGTTTATTTCAATTCAAAATATGTGTCAAGCAATTAATTTTCCGAGATTAAATAGCCTTAACAAATCCTTGTTAAATACTTTTAATTGTGTTAAACTTTTAGTGTTTGATAGATAGATCGTTAATGCAACTTGTCAAATTTGTTGTATAGCTTAATTGGAGGAGAAAAATGTCTGCAAAGAAGATAGTTTTGATTGCAGGTAATCCGAGCCATGGCAGAGGTTCACATGAACATGTCGGAGGTTGTCTTTTATTTGCCGATCTGATCAACAAATATGTTGATGGAGCAGAAGCGGTTGTAAGTAGAGGCTGGCCTACTGATCCAAATGTCCTTAAAGACGCTTCCGCATTCGCAGTATATTCTGATGGTGGAGATGGTCATCTTATAATTCCACATCTTGACGAAGCAGGAGAGTTAGCTAAAAAAGGCGTTGGGATTGCCATGCTACATTATGCTGTTGAAGTGCCAAAGGGCAAACCCGGAGATTGTTTTTTGGAATGGATCGGCGGATATTTTGAAATGTATTGGTCTGTCAATCCCCATTGGACTGCGGAATTTAAGTCATTGCCTAAACATCCTATCAATAATGGTGTAAAGCCATTTACGATGGAAGACGAATGGTATTATCACATGCGATTTCGTGAAAATATGGAAGGTGTGATACCTTTATTAAGCACGGTTCCTCCCGAATCTACTTTGGACAGACCAGATGGTCCCCATAGTGGTAATCCGTTTGTGCGTAAAGCTGTTGCAAATAAAGAGCCTCAGCATTTAGGATGGTGCGTTGAAAGAGCCGATGGTGGACGAGGTTTTGGGTTCACTGGCGGACATTTCCATGATAAATGGGCAATTGATGAAATACGAAAGTTCATATTAAATGCGCTTATCTGGATAGCAAAGATAGATGTGCCAGAAAATGGGGTTGAAACACCAACTCCAACAAAAGAAGAATTAGACGCTTATATGAGATAATATTATGTCCTAAATTGCTTTTATATAAGGAGAAAAATATGTCAGGGACAAACAAGAAACTTTTCGGCGGAGGCTTTCACCACGTTTTCTTAAAAGTTAGCGATATAGAAAAGTCAATTAAATTCTATACAGAAGTGCTTGGTTTCATTGAGAAAACATCTTGGGGAACTGGTGCAGGTAAAATGGTTTTGCTTGATACTGGCGATGGCAACTATTTTGAATTAGGACAGGGAGACGCTAATGAAGGTGGTCGCTATCAACATGTTGCACTCAGAACAGATAACTGCGATAAAGCTATTGAAACAGTTAGGCAAGCAGGAGCAGAAATAACAATGGAGCCGAGAGATATTGACTTGCCAACAGACCCGCCGATTAAGATTCGTATCGCTTTCTTCAAAGGACCTGATGGCGAGGTCATAGAACTGTTTCAAAATGAAGCGACATAAAATAGCGATCAACGGTGAGTGATAAATTATAACGCTATTTTACGTAACTCTCATTGTTGATCTTTCACAAACACATAGCAAGTGATTGCACGGGACTATTTAATTCTCGTTGTCATTCCTGCGGAAGCAGGAATCCAGTTTTAGAAAATTGTAATAAAATTATGGATTCTCACTTCCTGATCCTTGCTTTTGCAGAGACAAGTTTCGTGAGGATAGATTTCGCGGGAATAACAAATCTGAGTTAAACGGAAAATTAAATAGTCCTGAGATTGCAACCCTTTGTTTACAGAAAAGGTTGAGAGTATGCCATGATTACCAGATTTATTACCAAAAGAGAGCTAATATTATTCATACTTTTATTTTTGTTATTTTCCGTTTCCTTATTAAAAATAGATGCACAAGAGATTAAAAGCATAACCCCTCCTCTTGAAAAAAACGCTTTCAAAATTGCCATATTTGGCGACAGAACTGGTGGAGACCCCGAAGGGCTAAAATATCTTGACCGAGCAATCTATGAGATCAATCAGCTTAAACCCGATTTTGTCATACATATAGGCGATATGGTTCAAGGATATACAAGAGATCAAAATCAATGGATAAAAGAAAAAGACGAATTTCTATCATATATGAATAAACTTACTATGCCATATTATTTGACCGCTGGAAATCACGATGTCTTTAACCCTTTCAGAGACCCAAATAACAGAACCTATGAGGAGTTATATAAAAGGAATTTTTCTCCGCTTAACTATTCATTTGATTATAAAAATAGCCATTTTGTCATCATATACACAGATGAAGCGATGACCAGCAGACCTGTCATTTCCGAAAATCAGCTTGCTTGGCTAAAATCAGACCTTGAAAAAACGAATAAGACCAACATATTTATTTTTATGCACAAGCCTATATGGAGCTATGAAAATAGCAACTGGGACAAATTCCACGAGATTATCAAATCATTTCCCGTTAAGGCGGTTTTTGCAGGACATTTTCACGCTTATTACAAAGGAATGAATAAAGATGGCATTCAATATTATAATGTTGGTCCCTTAGGTGCAGAAGCCTATACTTCAGGCGATCCGTTGACAGGATATTTTCATCATTATAGCATACTTACTGTTGACGGCGAGAGTTTTAAGTTAGCTATTGTGAAAATAGGCAATGTTGAATCCGATGATTATGTTCTAAGCGAGGATTATAATAAAATTTGGAGTATAACTCAGTTATCACTTGAACAGACAAACGTTTCTGGCTGGCTTTGGCAAC
The DNA here is from genome assembly GCA_011334435.1 of Candidatus Poribacteria bacterium. GTDB lineage: Bacteria > Poribacteria > DTPJ01 > DTPJ01 > DTPJ01 > DTPJ01. The sequence goes on from DTPJ01000260.1 coordinate 3,645, forward strand.
CAATCTTTAATCCAGTAAAGGGCAATTTTGATCTGTCTATATATAATCCGCTTGATAAAGAGGTAAACGTCCAAGTGCAATTGGATTCTAAAAGCTCATTATGGACAATGACACCATCAGTCATAAAACTTGAAGTCCCTGCTAAATTTAAGGTAGAAGCAAAGTTGACCCTTTCAGCACCAAGAAGCAGTCCAAGCAAAATCTTTCCGCCAGAATTTAACATCACATATAATTTTGTGAACAGCAAAGGACAAAATGTCCCTGTGATCATCAAACGTAGGGCGCTACTTAGAGACGCTCGCCAAGTATATGTATCTGACAAAACAATTAAAATTGATGGTGCAAAAGATGAGATCGCTTGGAACAAAGCCCTGCCTTTATATAACCATACGTGGATATTCAGTGTCTATGAAAGGCAAGATAAGCCTCCAAAGATATATTTAACCAGAGATAAAGACTATCTTTACTTCTTTGCTGAAATTATGGATGATAGATATTCATATTACAGAGACGCCAAAAAAGATATATTAAGCGATGCAATAGTATTTTCAACAATGATCAATGAAGAGAGAAAGGACATAATCATCTTTCCGTTCAATGAGGAAAAAACCGCTTTTCTTGCTAAAGACCCAAAGTTGATCCAATCGGAGATGTCAAAGATAGATGGAGCGGATTATACAACAAGGACGGATAAAAACGCAGGATATTACTATTGTGAAGGCAAGATCAGCTTATCAACGCTTTTTGGCGAAGGAAAAGTAGATGGAAAACAATTTCCTTTCAATGTTGGTGTGATAGATAACGACTTAGAGGCTTTTATATATCTACGTTCTTGGGCTTTTGACCGTGATCCAAAACTTTGGGGGATACTGAAATTTTGATAATTAAAAGGTTTATCTTTGTCCTTTTCAGTTTAATTTACATAATGGCTATTACTGGTTGTGAACAAAGGGTTAAGAA
>DTPJ01000747.1 GCA_011334435.1 Candidatus Poribacteria bacterium
ATCTATTATCCACGCGATCAAGTGCCATATCTCCGCATATAATACCAGCTTCAAATTCTGATATTTTCTTTGTGATAGTCGCTAATGATATTGCGTCTGCGTGGGACAATTATCTCGCTCAATTGAAAAATTCATTAGAAATAGAGCAATACTATAAAATGCAAGATGCTTTATCAGGTCTTGAAATGATGACAGGGCTAAAATTTAAAGACGATATTCTTTCATCAATGACAGGTGAGTTTGGAATTAGCATTTCTGTGCCTAAATCGGAAGGTGAAGATTTTTCGCCAACGAGTGGGTTGTTTTTGTTTCTTGGTATAAAAGATCGTGAAAAATGTCAATCCGTTATTGAGAGGCTATTAGCAGATAGAGGGCTTGAAAAGACAAATTATAAAAACGTTGATATATTTTATATCAGATCAATGAATAGTCCCGTTGGACCTTTTGGCTATACCTTTGCTGGTGATCTTTTAGTATTTGGTGGTATTAAAAATCTTATGGCTATAATAGATGAGGAAGTCCCACTGATAGCGTCGGAGCGATTTTCAGCAATAGGCTCGCGGTTACCACAATCCTATGGGATGTTATTCTATATGGATTTAGCTAAACTGATGGCTCTTCGTCCTGCCACATTTGATCAAGGCGATGAAAATTGGGCGAATATAATGCAATCTTTAGGATCAATGGGTGGATGCTCTGTATATGATGGGCAAGGATATGGAATGAAAGTCACAGGTAGTCAAGGCAAGAGTTGGTTAGATATAATAGGTGATATAGTAATAAACTCGGTAAGAGAAGAACGTCAATAAAGGAAAGGGATAAATATGACCGATGGTCATAACAGGAAAATTTCATCTCGTAATGTCGTTGATATAATTGACATACACAAAAGTATATCAAGAAAATATGCTCCAAGCAAAGATACGAGAAATAGAAGGATTGCTGGGCTGATTTTGGCTTTTGTCAGTATTGGAGTTTTCTTCTTTTTAGGATATACAACCGCAGGACTTTATATGCCGATTTGGGTAAAATCTATAATTTTTGCGATGCTTGCTGTTCTCGGACTAATACCGGGTTATATAGCAGCGTTATTGTTACGATAACTAAAAAACTATTGGGAGGTTTGATATGGCAAAGTTTAGAGCTATTCATACAGCTGATCTGAAACCAGATGTTAATCCTGAAGAATTTGAGAAGTTTATGTTAGAGGAGTTTATTCCAGAAACATTAAAACTCAAAGGTTGTCTTGAAGTTCAATTGCTTAAAGGATATAAAGGCGATTTGCCCGGTGTAGCAACTGCAAAGTCCGATTATGCTTGGATAAGCCTTTGGGAAAGCATAGAAGCTAATAATAAAGCATGGACTAAACGAGGGAAGCATTTCACACCTGAAGGCATTGAAAAAGTAATGGCAAAGCTTTTTGGATTTGTTACGTCATACTGGTTAGTTGGTGGATATACCATAGTCGGGGAATGATATTCATAGTTTGTTCCTTCGCCCTCTCCAATAAGCAGGAGAGGGAATTATCCTTTCCTTATTAATGGGCTTTTATTGATTTGGAATGCTTTGAATAGTGCATTATAACTCCTTTGTCCCTTTCATTTATTATAGGAAAATTATGGGAATTTCGTAGGTAAATGACGGGTTCGGTTTAACATCATAAAAACAAATTTTGCTTATTTGGTTCTCTCGCCTTATATATCCAAATTTCTCAATCAGTAGTCAAAATTCATTCCATAAACAAAGGAGGGAAGTTAAAAATGATAAGTATTAGGAAAATATTATGCCCTGTTGACTTATCAAAAGGATCATTTTTAGCATTGAAATTTGCTAATGCTATTTCAGGAAGATACAGAGCATCTTTGGTAATTATCCACATAATGGAAAATCCTCATCTTGATATACCGGGCGGAGAAACTGGGGCGTTTAGCTTCGGCGAGCTTGTAAATCTTTATAAAGAGGAAAGACAAGAGGAAATAATAGACGTTCTTAAACAGAAAGGGACTCACGCAGTAGATTACGAGATAATCTTTAAGGAAGGCGTTCCATACAAAGAGATTACAGATACAGCAAGAAATATAAAGGCGGATATGATCATAATGTCATCATCAACAAGTGAGAAATCTGAGAAAATCGCAGGGGTAACGACCGAGAGAACTGTCCGATTTGCACCTTGTCCAGTGCTTTCAATCAAGACTGATCATGATCAAGAGAAAAGAGAAAAGATGGAAAAAGTGGGCGATCTGATGGATACTTCTCCAAACGCCAAAAGAACGATTTTGTTGCCAACAGATTTTTCAGAGCATTCTGAACTCGCAAGCAATTATGCGATTGCCTTTGCAAAGGAATATAAAGCCGATCTGATCGTTTTGCATGTTATAGAAACTATTGCAGAGGTTTCGTTTATGAGCAGTGTTGATCTGCCCGGATATGGCACAACTTCTATTTACTATGACGGTTTATTAAAAGACGCTCAGGCAAGGGTCAAAAATATATGCGATAAGGCAATAGAACAAGGCATAAAAGCCCGTGAATATATAATATATGGAAACCCTCGCCGTGAGATAATAGATATAGCAGACAAAGAATCAGCGGATTTAATTATAATGGGAACACATGGAAGAAAAGGGTTTTCAAGGTTTATCAGTGGAAGTGTCACAGAAGCGGTTGTTCGTAATGCCCAATGTTCGGTTCTTAGTGTAAGACACCCTGAGCATAACTTCGTTTGATAATGAATTATGAGAATAATAGCAGGTTATAGAAGACTTCGTAGGTCTCGCCAGATAATAAATGTAATGGTCAGAAATGGCTTTGGCGGGCTAATGGAAATGCTTAGGCTAAGGCGAATCTATCGCAAAGGCAAACAATCAGAAATAGGTTTAGTTTCGCCAAGAGCTAAAAGGCTAAGACTGGCATTTGAGGAGTTAGGTCCTACTTTTATCAAAATGGGACAAGTGCTGAGCACACGAATGGACTTGATCCCTCATGATATATTTCTTGAACTGCAAAAATTACAGGATCAAGTTCCACCAGTCTCTCCAGACAAGATCAGGTCAGAAATCGAATCAGAACTTAAATCACCAATAGATGATATTTTCAGTCAATTTGACGATATGCCTTTGGCTTCTGCCTCCATCGGTCAGGTGCATAGAGCGACGCTAAAAAATAATAATAAGGTTGCCGTAAAAATACAACGTCCAAATATCCGACAGATAATTGAAGATGATTTAGCTATACTCCGTTCATTAGCTATCCTTGCGGAAAGGCACGTTCCAGAGTTTAGAATTTATAATCCGGTCAGTTTCGTTGATGAGTTTGCCAAAGTTTTAAGAAATGAGATGGACTATACGCTTGAAGCCAGAAATATGGAACGTTTCGCCCATAATTTCGCTGACGATGATACAGTGTATATTCCAAAGGTATATTGGGAATATACAACAAATCGTATAATTACAATGGAATTTATTGAAGGAGTGAAAATTAGCAACATAGCTGAACTTAAAAATCGCGGATACGACATCAAAAGCATTGCGAGGAAAGGCGCTGAGGCTTATATAAAGCAGATATTTGTCCACCGCTTCTTTCATGGTGATCCACACCCCGGAAACATATATATATTGCCAAATGAGGTCATCGCATTTATGGACTTCGGAATTGTAGGGAGATTGACCGCAGGTATGGCAGCGAAATTGAACAAATTGTTGATAGCAGTTGCAAACAGAAACCCTGACAAGATCGCAGAGGCGTTATTGCAGATAAGCATTATTAGCGAAGATTCAGATATAGAAGACGTCCAAGCAGAAATAGCAGAATTTGTTGATAAATATTATGATGCAACTCTTGGACAATTGCAGATTTCCGCTTTGATTCAAGAGATGACAGAAATATCTTTTAGATATAAAATCTCGTTAGATCGCCAACTTAATATGCTTGGAAGGGTGCTTGCTGAAATAGAAGGCATCGGAAGACAACTTGACCCCGATTTCAATATAGTTCCGCTTATACAACCTTTCGCAAAAGGGCTTATCGTAAGTAAAATTTCACCAAGAGAGATATTAGATAGAACGTCAAAAATAGCCAGTGATTACGCCAATTTTTTTATAAATTTGCCAAACGATGTAAGGACAGCTCTTGATAAGGCGAAAAGTGGAAAGCTAAGAATAGAATTTAAGCATATCGGATTAGAAAATCTCGTATCTGGATTAGAGAGATCAACCAGCAGGCTCGCTTTTGCAATAATTATAGCGGCACTTGTGATAAGCTCTACACTGATAATCAGCCTTGAAAAGCCGATCGGTCCTTCTCTTTTTGGCATCCCTATAATCGGTGCTTTGGGATATATAATCGGCGCCTTATCGGGATTATGGTTATTAATTAATATAATACGAAATAGAACGTTGAGTTAAGATATGTTTAATTTGCAAATCTCTAAAATATTTCCACTGTGGTTAGCGTTATTATTCTTTCTAATATCATCTGCCATTGTCATATTTTTCTATTATCGGACAAACAAGCCTTTATCTTGGCGATATAAGTATGTTCTCATCGGTTTTAGGATTTTTTCAATCACTTTGTTGATCGCTTGTTTACTTAATCC
>DTPJ01000688.1 GCA_011334435.1 Candidatus Poribacteria bacterium
ATGCAATTCAAAAAATACCTACTGAGTCATTTCTTGCTTTTCTTGCTTATTCTCGTGGCATAGATTACGAAGATAAAGGTATGTATAGAGAAGCAGCTAACGAATTCAAGAATGCAATTCAACTTGACCCAAATTTTTCCAGGGCAAATGAAAAATTACAAGAAGCACAGGTGTTAAGCGTTACTCCTATGACGGGATCGGTCAGCGAAATTGCTCAAATAGAAAAAGTGACATCAAAAGAAGATGTGAAAGTTGAATCCAAACAGGAAATGGTTGCAGGCGTGTCGGCGATAGATAGGTTTGAGCCGATAATGGAGAACATCGGCGACGGATTTATCCCCGAAACTGGTTCTAAGACCGAAGACAAACGCAATCAGTCAACGACTACTTCTATCTTAACATTAACGATTGAATGGTAGGAGGATAAAATGAAAATAAAGCTTTTCGTAATACTTGGTTTCGTATCTCTTTTGATGGCAAGCACTTTATCTGCACAAACCGATATTCCTCGGAAGGCATTTACCCCGTCTTTTTTGACAATTGCTGAATATCGTTCCTATGAAAGAAATATAGACGATTCTAAATTGACCATTTCGCAATTTAGCTCTCCGACAGCGATTAAGTTACCATTGGGACAAAATCTTGCTATTGATGTAGCCAGCTCTTTTGTTATGTCCTCCGCTGGAAATAGCCAACTTATCGGAATAACAGATGTTAAGGCTCGCGCTGTGGCGATGCTATTCAAGGATACTATTATGCTAAATGCTGGTGTTAATGTCCCAAACGGCAAAAGTGATCTGGATATTGAGGAAACTGCTGTGTCTATGCTTTTGTCTGATAAGGCATTAGGATTCAAATATAATAGGCTCGGAGAAGGACTTGACATAAATTTTGGCGGAGGCTTTGCACAGGCATTTGGTGGATTTACCTTCGGTGCTGGTGCGGGATACATAATAAAAGGTGAATACATCTATGCCAAAGATAGTGAAATAAAATATAAACCCGGTGATCAACTTAATGTGACCGCAGGATTTGATATAAATACTGGTTCGTTATTGTTAAGAACTGATGGGACTTTCACAAAATATAATTTTGATACAAATGATGGTAGAGAAGTTTTTAAGGAAGGGCGAAGAGTATCAGTTATGGAATCCGCAATAATGTCCACAGAAAAAATTGGATTGGTGCTGTCTGGCAGATATGTCAACAGAGGTAAGAGCGAATGGCTACCGCAGGTTGATCTCCCATTTGGATTTGTCCCTGATAAAAAGATTTCTAAACTCTATGGCGATCAAATAGATGCTAATGCAGTTTTAAGTCTTCAGGTAGTGAAAGGTTTTAATCTTAAATTTTTAGGGGAAAGTGTATTCGTAGCCAAAAATGAAGACGAAAAGAATGACGCAAAAGTATTTGGTTTTGGTGGAGGATTTATTATCAGATCATCAAAGGGATCATTTTTGGACTTGACGGGCAAATACTATTTGGGCGATTCTAATAACGGCGAGGTAGATTTAAAAGGCTTTTCAGTTATGACCGCAGTTAGATTGATATTCTAAATCTTGATCGGATTATGGAAATTGTCAGCAGTTTATTTTTGTTATATTTGGTGTTTTTATAGTATAGTCACTAAACTTTGAACAATTTACAAGTTGTAATCACTTAAAATTAATTGGTTTGTGATTTAAGTTCATAATCGAAAGATTTTAGGTTTCAGCCAAGTTGTTTTTTAGATAGAAAATCCCTCTAAATTTCCCTTTCCAAACGAAGACTTTTAGAGTTTTCTTCTTTGAAAAAGAAGGATAGAGGATCATAACCATTAAGTTGAGGGAAAAACGTTATTTTTAACGTAAGATAATGTTGTTTTTAGCCCCGAAGGGGCGCCATATTTATAGAAATGATAAACGTCAAAATACAAAGCGGAAGCGGAGCGAAATATGATGGGGAAATATGTCGCTCCTGACGGAGCTAAAAGATTTTTTATTTATGTGTTTTCTATAAATATATCACCCCTTCGGGGTTAAAAGTCCTCAACTTAATGGCTATGGAATAAAGAAGGATTTTAAGGTTTTTTTATTGCTTTTGTTAGCCAATAACATTTTTTAACTCAAAACTGTTTAAATTTTGGTATAGTTACACAACGATTAATTATGGAGGTTTTGACTATGAAAAAGATCAAAGTGCTTATCTTAACAATACCAATTATTGCAGTCATGACCTTATCTGGCTGTGGAATATTGTTTGGAGGGTCTCCCGGTGGAAAATTCGTCGGTTCTGCTTTGGATACAGCGGCAAATGTCGCGGGCAATAAAGTCGGACAAAGAGTCGGTGAGACCGTCGGAACAGCTATGGCAGGATATGCAGATGCAAGCTTACGCAATCTTTCACCTGTCCTGATGCAGTTATATGTTTCCAGCGTTTTTTCCTCAGTTTTTTATGCTGGCGGATACACATTTGACTATAAAAATGAATATAAACCCGGCGAGTGGAGCAAATGGAAAGCGACAGGAATGGACGAAGGCAGTGAATTCCAGAAAGCATTTCTGATGAGAGATAACGAAGGCAAAGAATGGTGGCAAATTACGACGTCAAGTGTTCGCGATGGTAAGCCCGAAGAGGTTGTTTTAGAAGCCCTGTTCTCTGCCCCTGATCAATCTGGAATTAGAAAATTACTAAGGCTAAGAAGCCTTTTCCCGGGCGATAAAGAGCCTGCGGAAGTGCCTGTTCAAGAAAATACTTCTGCATGGTATCATGAGCCTGTCAAGATCACAGAAGAGAGTTTACAGGCAGCGACAAAGGGAATAGAGACAATCACAACGCCTGCTGGGACGTTCTCTGCACAGCATGTCGTCTATCGTGATGCTTATGGAATAGGTGATTGGTGGCTTACTGATAAAGTCCCAGGCGGTCTTGTAAAATATCAAGTGACACCATCACAGACAGACGAAAAAGAAAAGGTAGAAAAATACACCGTTGAGCTTGTGGGTTTTGGCACAGGCGCAAAAACTCGCCTACAATCATTCTAACATTTAATAGAGTGCGGAAGTTTTTTATGCTTTTCGCACTCCAAACCATTTGACATGATAATCCTGCACTTGTATAATAGATATTGTCTAATATCGCAAATCTTTTCCTTAAAACTATCGGAGGTATATTATGCAGAGCGAACTATCAAAAAGAATTGCATTAGAAATTAGCGGAATGCCAGTTATAGACCCTCATACACACTTACAACATAAAACACCGTCAGCACAATTCATCGGAAATATATTCAGCTATCATTATATAAGAATGGAATTGTCAACTGTTGGCATGGATGTAGAAAACTTGATGAGTGAAAATATTCCTCCTGATATTCGTATGAAAAACGCACTTCCATATATCCCAAAGATCAGTAATACAACAACATGGTGGGGATTTATGACGATATGCAAAGCTCTTGGATTTGAAGATGATACGATACATGAGGGAAATTTTCAGGATTTATGCGATATAGCAAAAGAGACAATGCAATCAGAAGGATGGTATAAGAAAGCACTTCACAATGTAAATATAAAGAGATCATTTTTGACCAATTTGCCCGATGAAGACCTAAGCGGATGCGATAGAGAATCGTTTGTCCCCAGTTTGAGAACTGACGAATGGGTGCTTGATATACAGGAGAAGGCAACACGTGAAAAACTTGAATTATTGACAAATTCATCAATCACAAATATTTTTGATCTGAAATGCGCGATCAGAAAAGTCGCTGATAAGTTTGTAAGTATAAAATCTGCTTCTATGGCAATATCGTTGCCTCCAAATTTCCTCGTTTTTCCCGTCGCAAATGGCGATGCTGATATACTTTATAGCAAAGTGCTTATTGGAAGACGACTTAACGATGATGAATTGGCAAGACTACAATCATATATGATTTATAGCCTTTTTGAAATTTGCAATGACCTTAATCTTCCTTTCCAAATAATGTTAGGTGTTGATAGAAAAATACATCGCAAACTTGAATGGGACGGATTTTCAACTGATCTAAATATGGTAAAAACGTTTAGAGATGCGTTGAATAGGTTTCCAAAAGTTAAGTTCGTATTCAGTATTTTAAATAGCATCCTTAACCATGAATTAGCGATATACTCAAAGACCTTTGCAAATTGTTATTTTGCTGGGCATTGGTGGTATACTTTTTATCCTGCATTAATTAAGACAGCTATATTAGAAAGACTGCAAGCAGTCCCTTATCCAAAGCTTATTGGATGGTATTCTGATAGCTACTATGTTGAATGGACAATTGCAAAGATAAAACTTTATATAAAGTCATTATCTAATGCTTTGGCGGAGTTGGTAGAAGATGGATACATAAATGAGGATATGGCTCTTAAAGTTGCAAAGGCGATGATCCATGACAACAGTATAGAAATATTCTCTCTGTAATATTTAGGAGTTGATATGCAGTATGATATTGCGTCAAAGATTGTGATAGAAAAAGGGAAAGAGGTAATTCTGCGGAGATTTTTAGGCATAGAAACAAAAAATGTTGAGCTAATAGAGGAACTCCCACAAGAATCTGTAAGTCTC